>NZ_WKZK01000009.1:0-100537 GCF_009680135.1 Eubacterium sp. BIOML-A2 | reverse complement strand
ATATGACAACAGATATCATTACGACCCTTGATTATCACTCCATTGACCATAACCTTTTGAAGCTGGACATTCTCGGCCATGATGATCCGACCATGATCCGTACACTAGAGGAATATATCACATCGGATGCCATGGACAATGAGTACAATGAGGAGAATCCGTTTATCGCCACCAATATACCGCTGGACGATAAGAAGGTGCTCTCCCTGTTCCACGATACAAGTGCTTTGGGGATCAAACCGGAGGATATAGACGGGTGCAACCTGGGATGCCTTGGGATTCCTGAGTTCGGGACAGACTTCGTTATTCAGATGGTACAGGATGCGAAGCCGCAGTCACTTTCAGACCTGATCCGTATATCGGGTCTGTCCCACGGGACAAATGTGTGGCTGGGAAATGCACAGGAACTGGTAAAATCAGGAAAGGCCACGATTTCTACCTGTATCTGTACACGTGATGATATCATGATCTACCTGATCAACCAGGGTGTGGACAGCGCGCTGTCCTTTACAATCATGGAGAGTGTGCGTAAGGGAAAAGGGCTGAAACCAGAATGGGAAGAAGCCATGAAGGAGAAGAACGTGCCGGACTGGTACATCTGGTCCTGTAAACAGATCAGCTACATGTTCCCGAAGGCCCATGCGGCGGCGTACGTTATGATGGCTTACCGCATCGCGTACTGCAAGATTAATTATCCGCTGGCGTATTATGGCGCTTATTTTGGTATCCGCGCCAATGCATTTTCTTATGAAATCATGTGCCAGGGGAAAGACAAGCTGAATTATTATATAAAAGACTACAAACGCAGGGCGGATTCGCTGAGCAATAAAGAGCAGGATGTAGTAAAAGACATGAAGATCGTGCAGGAAATGTATGCCAGAGGCTATGAGTTCCTGCCTCTGGATATCTATAGGGCAAAGGCAACCAAATTCCAGATTATAGACGGGAAACTGATGCCGCCGCTCTCCAGTATTGAAGGTATGGGTGAGAAAGCCGCGGAGGCTGTGGAGGAAGCAGCTAAAGACGGGCCGTACCTGTCTCTGGATGATTTCAGACAGCGGACAAAGGTCAGCAAAACAGTCATTGATTTTATGGCGGAACTGGGGCTGTTTGGAGACCTGCCGCAGAGTAATCAGTTGTCGCTATTTGATTTTGGGTAGGGAGCGCGGGGAATAATGTATGGACTTTCCATTCTTATTTATGCTATAATGTCCCCAATGGACTTTTATCGGGGAATTTTTATGTCCCGGGAATGCTTAATGATTTATGGAGGAGAAGAATTATGTACGGTTTCGAGGAAATCAAGAATGAAGATGTAGAGATTGCGGAAGCGATTCAGGCGGAGATGGACAGGCAGAATTCTCATATTGAGCTGATTGCTTCTGAAAACTGGGTTAGTAAGGCTGTTATGGCAGCTATGGGCAGCCCGCTGACGAATAAATATGCAGAAGGATATCCGGGAAAGAGATATTACGGCGGATGCCAGTGTGTGGATGTTGTTGAGAATCTTGCCAGAGAGCGGGCAAAAGAGCTGTTCCAGTGCGAATATGCCAACGTGCAGCCTCATTCCGGAGCACAGGCTAATATGGCTGCAATGTTTGCTATGGTGGAGCCAGGTGATAAAGTGATGGGAATGAACCTGGATCACGGCGGACATCTGACTCATGGTTCATCGGTTAATCTGTCAGGCAAGTATTTTGATTTCTCAGCGTATGGCGTGAATGACAACGGTGTCATTGATTATGATAAGGTACTTGAAATCGCAAAAGAACATAAACCAAAGCTGATTATTGCTGGTGCAAGCGCTTATGCCAGGACCATCGACTTCAAGAGATTCCGTGAGATTGCGGATGAGGTAGGTGCATACCTGATGGTGGATATGGCGCATATAGCCGGTTTAGTGGCAGCAGGCATTCATCCAAGCCCGATCCCCTATGCACACGTGACGACCACCACAACGCATAAGACCCTGCGCGGACCAAGGGGCGGTATGATCCTGTGCAGTGAAGAGATGAATAAAAGGTTCAACTTCAATAAGGCAGTCTTCCCGGGAATCCAGGGCGGCCCGCTGATGCACGTCATCGCAGCCAAGGCAGTCTGCTTCAAAGAAGCCCTGCAGCCTGAGTTCAAGACATACCAGGAACAGGTAGTGAAAAACGCCAAAGCATTGTGCAAAGGCCTCCAGGAAAGAGGTGGCAAGATCGTCTCCGGAGCAACCGACAACCACCTCATGCTCGTAGACCTGACAGAGAACGACTTAAGCGGCAAAGAACTTGAAAAACGTCTAGACGAAGCCCACGTAACCTGCAACAAAAACACCATCCCGAACGATCCCCGTTCTCCGTTCGTAACAAGCGGAGTAAGGCTCGGAACCCCAGCAGTCACCACCCGGGGAATGGTAGAAGAAGACATGGCAAAAATAGCAGAAATCATAGCCATGGTTATAGATGATGAAGCAAATGTAGAAAAAGCACAGGGAATGGTAGCAGAACTTACGAAAAAGTACCCGCTTATCTAATCCCCCAAAAAGAAAGGATTGTCGGGCCCTGCAATCCTTTCTTTTTCCTCTTACTGCCGCTAAGTCTGCGGCCCGCCCTACAAAACAGCACAGGTCTTTCCGGCCCCTCCCGTTGCTCATTCTGAAAAGCACTCTTTCCCCATAATTTTTTAAAATTTAATGCTTTAATTCGTCAAAGCAGTGTGTTATACTATTGGATAACGAATGTGATGTTGAAGGAGGTTTTTACGATGATTTGGGCAAAGGAAGAGACTCTGCCAAGGGCCGAGATTGAGAAAATCCAATTGGAACGGTTACAGAAAACGGCAGCATATATTTATGAAAGGGTAGAGCCTTACCGTAAGAAGATGGATGAGGCCGGTGTGAAGCCAGAAGATATTCAGAGCCTGGAAGACTTAAAGAAGATGCCGTTTACATATAAAGCAGACTTCAGGGATCATTATCCCGACGGCCTTTTTGCGGTAGATAAGAAGGAGATTGTCAGGTACCATGCAAGCTCTGGGACCACGGGGAAACCAACCGTTGTGGCATATACGAAGAACGATCTGGATGTCTGGCTGAACAATGTGGCAAGAATCGCATGTATGGGCGGCGCAACATCAGAAGATGTAGCGCAGATTGCATTCGGATACGGTACGTTTACCGGAGCACTTGGGTTGCATGGAGGTCTGGAGAAGTTGGGAGCGTCCGTTATTCCAATGTCTTCAGGCAATACGAATAAGCAGATTATGTTTATGCAGGATATGGGTGTGACACTGCTGGTAGCGACGCCTTCTTATGCTCTTCATCTTGGAGAGATCTTAAGGGAGCGGGGAATTGACCCTTCAAAAGATCTGAACATACATATTGGCCTGTTTGGCGGCGAAGGGATGACAGAACCCATGCGCGATGAGATGCATAAAGTCTGGGGCAACCAGTTTGTCTGTACACAGAACTACGGGATGAGCGAGCTGTGCGGACCCGGCGTATCAGGGGAATGTACGGAATTATGCGGTATGCATATCAATGAAGACTGGTTTATACCGGAGATTATTAATCCTGAGACAGAGGAAGTGCTGGCTCCCGGTGAGACTGGAGAGCTTGTAATAACCTGCCTGTGCAAGGAAGCGCTTCCACTTGTCCGTTACCGTACAGGAGATCTTACCAAACTGATGTATGAGCCGTGCAAATGCGGCAGAACAACGGTACGTATGGAGAATCTTTCAGGACGTGCGGATGATATGCTTGTAATCCGCGGTGTCAATGTATTCCCAAGCCAGATAGAAGAAGTCCTTCTGAGAATTGAAGAGATCGGGCCGCATTACGAGATTCTGGTCGAGAGAAAGAACCGTTTGGACGTTATGACAATCTCTGTTGAGCTGATCGACGACAGACTGCTGGACAGCTACGCAAAGTTAAGTGAATTGGAACAGAGTATCAAAGCGTCTCTGAAGTCACAGCTTGGACTCGCAACACAGATCAGGCTGGTTGCCCCGAACTCGCTTCAGAGATTTGAGGGCAAGGCAAAGAGAGTGAAAGATTTACGAAAGGATGGACTATAAACTATGTCAGAGAAAGTGATAATGCTGGGAAATGAGGCGATTGCCAGAGGCGCATATGAGGCCGGTATCAAAGTCTCCTCAGCCTATCCGGGAACCCCAAGTACAGAGATCAGTGAGTACATGGTTCAGTATAAAGATACTTTTTATGAAGAATGGGCGCCGAACGAAAAAGTAGCTGCTGAGGTGGCTGTAGGAGCCAGCATCGCAGGTGTGCGTGCGATGGCCTGCATGAAACACGTCGGCCTGAATGTGGCATCGGATCCGCTGTATTCCGTATCCTATATGGGCGTTAACGGCGGTCTTGTGCTTACAGTTGCCGATGATCCAGGTTTATACAGCTCCCAGAACGAGCAGGACACCAGGATGGTGGCAAGAGCAGCCCAGATCCCGGTGATCGAACCTTCTGACAGTGCGGAAGCAAAAGAATATATCAAGGCAGCTTTTGAACTAAGTGAGAAGTTTGACAGACCGTTTATTTACAGAATAACAACCAGGCTGGCACATTCCCAGGGCCTGGTAGAGCTGTGTGACAGGGAAGAGATCGAAGATAAGCCTTACGTGAAAAACATCCGGAAAAATGTGATGATGCCGGGCAACGCAAAGCTGCGCCATGTGGAGATAGAAAGGCTCAACAAAGAGCTGGCCGAGGCCGCAAATACACTGCCGATCAACCGTGTGGAGATGAACGACACGAAAATAGGAGTCATTACAAGCGGTATCCCTTATCAGTATGTAAAAGAGGCACTTCCGCAGGCGTCCGTATTAAAACTGGGAATGGTCAATCCACTTCCAAGGAAGATGATTGAGGAATTTGCAGCAAAAGTAGATACGCTTTATATTGTAGAAGAACTGGATCCGGTCATTGAAGAGCAGGTGAAGTCCTGGGGGATCAAGGCAGTCGGTAAGGAGATCTTTACCGTGCAGGGAGAGTACAGCGCGAATATGCTGCGCAAAGCAATATTAAATGAGGAGCTGGATATCCAGCCAACGGCAGATGCTCCGCAGCGCCCGCCGATTTTATGTCCCGGATGTCCGCACCGCAGCGTATACCATGTGCTGAATAAGCTGAAAATGCATGCGGCCGGGGATATCGGATGTTATACGCTGGGAGCGGTTGCGCCCTTAAGCGTAGTTGATACAACGATGTGCATGGGTTCCAGCATTTCCACCCTGCATGGCATGGAAAAGGCAAAGGGAAAGGAATACATCAAAGACTGGGTAGCCGTGATCGGCGATTCCACATTTTTACATACAGGAGTGAACTCCCTGATGAATATGGTTTATAATAAAGCGACAGGAACCGTGATGATTCTGGATAACTCCACTACCGGAATGACCGGGCATCAGGATCATGCTGCGACAGGAAAAACACTCCAGGGAGATCCGACTTATGCCATTGATATTGTGAAGCTGTGCAGCGCTATGGGTGTGAATCACGTGATTGAGGTAAATGCATTTGACCTGGACACACTGGAGAGGACAATTAAGGAAGAAGTTGCCAGAGATGAAGTGTCGGTCATTATCACAAAATCGCCGTGCGTACTTCTGGACAAATCCAAAAAGCCTCTCTATACCGTGCATGAGGACAAATGCAAAAAATGCGGTATGTGCATGAAGCCGGGATGCCCCGCAATGACGAAAAATGAAGACGGCACCATCCATATTGACGATACTATGTGTACGGGATGCGGCTTGTGCGAATCTCTATGTAAATTTGGTGCAATAGAACTGGTAAAGGCGGGTGAATAATCATGGCGACAAAGAATATTATGATTGTAGGTGTAGGCGGTCAGGGGACCCTGCTTACCAGCAGAATATTGGGAGGACTTACCATTGCAGGCGGCTATGATGTCAAACTTTCCGAGGTACACGGCATGGCACAGAGAGGCGGCAGTGTTGTTACATTTGTGCGCTATGGCGAGCAGGTGGCGGAGCCGATCGTGGAAGAGGGGCAGGCAGATGTAATCATTGCATTTGAACGCCTGGAAGCCCTGCGGTATGCACATTTTCTGAAAAAGGACGGAGTTTTGATTGTCAATGACTGGCGCATCGATCCGATGCCGGTTGTAATCGGCGCAGCAGAATACCCGGAAAATATCCTGGAGACCCTGGAAAAAGAGTATAAGATCTATAAGGTAAATGCGACGGAAGAGTCCAAGAAGCTTGGCAATCCTAAAGTATTCAATCTGATTGTACTGGGTGTTGCAGCACAGCATATGGACTTTACAAAAGAGCAGTGGTATGAGGTGATCGAAAAGACGGTTCCTCCAAAAACAATTGAAATCAATAAAAAAGCATTTGATGTAGGATACACATTATAAGGGATAGGCGGTGAGAGGATGATTAAGCAGTTATCAGTATTTGTGGAAAACAGGCCGGGCAGCCTGATGCAGGTGACATCGGCGCTGACGGAGGCACATATCAATATCAGGGCGATCGCTTCATTTGATACGCCTGAATTTGGAATTCTCAGGCTGGTAGTTGATAAACCGGCAGAAGCAAAGACCTATCTGACAAGCAAGGGATTTGTTGTCAGGATACACGACGTAATTGGTGTAGA
Source organism: Eubacterium sp. BIOML-A2 (assembly GCF_009680135.1). Classification (NCBI taxonomy): domain Bacteria; kingdom Bacillati; phylum Bacillota; class Clostridia; order Eubacteriales; family Eubacteriaceae; genus Eubacterium; species Eubacterium sp. BIOML-A2. Next base: position 93,918 of record NZ_WKZK01000009.1, on the reverse strand, counting down.
ACTCAAAGATGAGAAAGGAAACCTGAACCGGATGCTTTCCATACTTGCAGAAGGCAGGATCAATATCAATTATATTTATTCTTTTGTAATCCGCGAGGGAAGGGCGCCGGTTATGGTGTTCAACACAGATGATTTTGAAAAAGCTGCGCGTGTTCTGGAAGCAGCAGAGGTAAAAGTCGTAAAAGAAGCGGATCTATAAAATTACGGAAATATGGGAAAACAGATAAGGAGTTAAACTAAAATGGCGGCAGTGACATTAGAAAACTGGAATGAGCGGATCTTTGACCCGGATATAGAATGCATGAGCAGTGACGAGATGGCTGCTCTGCAGAGCAGACGTCTGGCTGATGTAGTAGAAAGAGTTTACAACAATGTAGATTTCTACCGTAGGAAGATGAAAGAACTTGGAGTAGAGCCAGGTGATATCAAAGGAATTGAGGATATTAATAAACTTCCATTTACGACAAAGGAAGACCTGAGGGATAACTATCCGTTCGGGCTTCTGGCAATCCCCAAAAAAGATGTTGTCCGGGTACAGGGCACATCAGGAACGACAGGGAAACTGACTTTGGCGTCCTATTCGCAGAAGGATGTGGATGTGTGGGGCGAATGTGTAGCCAGATGCCTGACAATGGCTGGACTGACAGAGGAAGATGTTATCCATGTATGCTATGGATACGGATTATTTACAGGCGGAATGGGTCTGGACTTTGGAGCTAAGGCGCTTGGAGCCACAGCGATCCCTATGTCGGCGGGAAATACCAAACGCCAGATGATGTGTATGGAAGATTTTGGGTCAACAGCGTTCGCATGTACGCCTTCCTATGCACTGCATCTTGCGGAATCCCTGCAGGAGGCCGGTGTTGTGGATCGTCTAAAACTGAAGGCCGGGATTCACGGCGCAGAGCCATGGACCGAGGAGATGCGTAAGAAAATTGAAAGTATTCTGCATATTAACTGCTTTGATATTTACGGATTATGTGAGATTACGGGTCCTGGAGTTGCACAGGACTGCATTCATCATAGAGGTCTGCATATCAATGTTGATTACTTCTATCCGGAGGTACTCAATCCGATAACTCACGAGGCTTGTGCAGACGGTGAGACAGGAGAACTCGTATTTACAACACTGGCAAAAGAGGCGATGCCGCTTTTAAGATACCGCACGAAGGATCTTACAAGCATTGACCACAGCACCTGCGACTGCGGCAGAACGACACCGAGGATATCCAAGTTTACAGGACGTACAGATGATATGAAAGTCATCCGCGGTGTCAACGTATTCCCGACGCAGGTTGAGACAGCACTTCTCAGCATGGGCGGTGCAGTTGCACCGCATTACCTCATGATTGTGGACAGAGAGGATAATCTGGATGTCCTGACGGTTATGGTGGAGGTCGATGAGAGCATGTTCTCAGACGAGATCAGAAAACTGGATGCGCTGAAAGCAAAGATCGGCGCAGTTCTGAAACAGGCGCTTGGAGTTTCCGTCCGCGTGAAGCTGGTTGAGCCTAAGACAATACAGAGAAGCGAAGGAAAAGCAGTACGTGTAATAGATAAGCGTAACCTGCAGTAGAGGAGGTAAGCACGATGGGAATCACAATACAACAATTATCAGTATTCTTGGAAAACCGGGAGGGACGTCTGGACGAAGTGCTTGCAGTGCTGGCCAGCAACGATGTGAATATCGTTGCACTGAGCCTGGCAGATACATCAGATTACGGAATGCTCCGCATGATTGTATCCGACCCGAACAAGGGAAGAGCGGTGCTTAAAGACAATGGAATCACAGCTATGCTGACAGACGTTGTGGCGCTTCGGGTGCCTCACGCGACGGGATCCTTAAGCAAGGCAATGCATCAAATCGTAGAAGGCGAAGTCAATATTGAATACATGTATGCATTCGCAAATGGGACAGACGCATCGGCGGTATTAAAAACTGACGACCCGGCAAGGGTGGTTGATATATTAAGAGGAAGTGGATTCGACGTCTGGGAGGCAGCGGAAGCTTACGTTTCCAATGTAAGCTTGTAGACAGGGCGGTATTTGGCTGGTATGGGGACGCCCCGGGAACCGGACACAGGGGTGTCTGGAAACGGGGGAGAAGCTGCAAGCTGGAGTAACGGAAAAAGAAGGAAAACCGGGGCAGACCTGGCCACATCACCCAAAGTCTTGATGACTTTGAGTGCTGGGGCCAGGGAGATCTGTGATTTGCGATCACAGATCTCACCCCGGTTTTCCTTCTTTTTTCCGTAACTCCGGCTAACAGCATCTCCTATGCTTCCAGACACCCCTGTGTCCGGTTCCCGGGGCTGGGCGCATTAAGGCGGTTAAATAGCGCCTTACCCGGTGGGGGAGCAGACGGGGGAGGCGGATTGAGTTGGTGGTTTGGGCGGATCTGTGGCAAGCTGCAGAAAAACTACTAAATACGATGTGTTCTGGGTATCCAGTTCAATCCAATCCGCTTTATTCAAGTCCGCCTCCTGTTCGCTGGCGTCCCCTTCCAATACACAAAAAAAGCACCCGGAATATCCGGGCACTCTTTTTTTAATCTCATTTCTCTGTATTTCTTTTAAATATTAAATCTAATTTATATATTAAAAGGTACATTTAAAATTCTGATTAAAGTTTTACTACGTTGACTGCCTGTGGTCCTTTTGCGCCGTCTGTTACATCGAATTCAACTGCCTGGCCTTCTTCTAAGGATTTGAATCCATCCATCATTAATCCTGAGTAGTGTACGAATACGTCATTTCCCTCTGAGTCAGAGATGAATCCATAGCCTTTTTGGTTGTTAAACCATTTTACTGTACCTGTCATTGTGTTGCCCTCCATAAATAAAAAAATAAATAATAAAGTGTTCGCAATGCTCATTTCTATTCTGAACAACGCTGTATTAGCGTAGCATATTTAACAATGAAAGTCAATGTGTTTGTGAAAAAATCCATAAAAATATACAAAAAGTGTCGAAAGATTACGGATTATCTGTGAACTGCGTGATTGTTTGAAAAGTAAGATTGTTTTTTATGCGAGTTTTGTTTAAAATACATATTGTAAGTAAAACAAAGGAGTGTAGCTTAAAATGAAAATGTCGACGAAGGGACAGTATGCGCTGGAGATTGTGGCAGATCTTGCGCTGCATTCCAGCAGGGATCATCTTGAGAGTCTGAAGAATATAGCAGAAAGACGGAAGTTGTCTGAGAAATATCTGGAGCGGATAGTAAAGCCCATGAAAGAAAAGGGAATCGTAAAGAGTGTTCGTGGCGCTTACGGAGGATACTGCCTGGAAAGAGATGCCGAAGAACTGACCGTGCTGGAGGTACTGACGGCAGTAGAGGGGGAACTGGCTCCGGTGCACTGCCTTACCAGAGAGAGCAATTGCGGCATAGCCTGCGGATTGTGCCCAACCAGAAATACTTGGGAAGAAATGTGGAAGACGATGAATGATGCGGTAGGCAGGGTTACAATAGCGGATATCATCCGGGCAGCGGAAATGAAGGGGACGTCAAGCAAACTATAAACGGCAGGCTGTCCTGCCTGTAAGGTTGGTTTAAAACCCTGACCACGTACAGCGCAGCCAGAAGCATACCGCTGTTTGGAATACATCTACTGCTGCTTAGCGCAGCGCTCAGTATCCAAACAGCGGTATGCTTCTGTCTGTTCCCGCCCCGTTCCACGCAAGGCGTCCCCCAAGCGTATAAAATCCAGTTTTAAAATTTGTATTGACATGGTAGGAATATGGGTGTATAACATTAAATATACAATACATATCAAAATAGTAGGATATAGAAAGAAGGTGTTATATGAAGGTATCTACAAAAGGAAGATACGGACTCCGTGCACTTGTGGATATGGCAGCGAATTCACAGGAGGGTCCGATTTCCCTGATCCAGACGGCAAAGCGGCAGAATATTTCTTTAAATTATCTGGAGCAGGTCTTTGGAGTTTTGAGAAAAGCAGGCATTGTTGTCAGTGTGAAAGGGGCCGGCGGAGGATATAAGCTGGCCAAGAGCGCCGAGTGCATTACAGTGAAGGAGATACTGGAGGCTTTGGAAGGGGAATTTTCCATTATCGACAGGAATGGGGAGGAGGCCGCGGATCCTGTACAGAAAGCCATACAGGAACTTGTGTGGGATGAGATTGACAGTAAGGTGAACGAATTCCTCAGTAAACGGACGCTGGCCCAGCTGGTGCGGGAGTACAGAGAGAATCTGGATTGCAGTACGAATATGTACTATATTTAATTCAGACAGTTTTAAAGGAAGCATGTAAAGGTGAATTGACAGGAAAGTGAGGACAACGCAAATGAGCAGAGACAGAAAATTAAGATTTGAGACATTACAGTTACACGTAGGACAGGAACAGCCGGATCCGGCAACAGACGCCAGGGCGGTTCCCATTTACCAGACCACGTCCTATGTATTCAGGGACTGTGAGCATGCGGCTCAGCGTTTTGGACTCGCTGATGCAGGAAATATATACGGAAGGCTGACGAACAGCACCCAGGATGTCTTTGAGAAACGGATCGCGGCGCTGGAGGGCGGATCGGCGGCACTCGGTGTTGCATCCGGTGCGGCGGCAATTACTTACACATTTCAGAATCTTGCTAAACAGGGAGACCATATTGTAGCCTCAAAATATATTTATGGGGGAAGCTATAACCTGTTGGAACATACGCTTCCGGATCAGGGCATTACCACAACTTTTGTGGATCCGGAAGTAGAAGGCGCAGTGGAAGCAGCGATTCAGGAGAATACAAAAGCAATATTTATAGAATCCATTGGGAACCCGAATGCAAATCTGGTCGATATACAGGAGATCGCCGATATTGCCCACAGATATCATATCGTCCTGGTAGTGGACAGTACATTTGCCACGCCATACCTGCTGAGGCCCTTTGAATACGGTGCAGATATTGTTGTTCACTCTGCAACTAAGTTTATCGGAGGACATGGGACCGCTTTGGGCGGAGTCATTATAGAAAGCGGGAACTTTGACTGGAACGCATCCGGTAAATATCCGCAGCTGACAGAACCGGATCCAAGTTATCATGGTGTACGCTTTTATGAGGCGGCAGGGGCTGCAGCATTTGTAACGAGAATACGGGCGGTGATTCTGCGGGACACCGGGGCAACGATGGCGCCGCTCCATGCATTTTTATTTTTGCAGGGGCTGGAGACATTGTCTCTCCGGGTGGAGCGCCATGTGGAGAATACGGTGAAGGTCGTAGAATTTCTGCAGGCACACCCAAAAGTATTGAAAGTGAATCATCCGTCCGTGCAGAACAGTCCATATCATGAACTGTATCAGAAATATTTCCCCAATGGAGGTGCTTCAATCTTTACATTTGAAATAAACGGCACTGGGGAAGATACGAAGAAATTCATTGATAACCTGGAGATATTCTCTCTGCTCGCCAATGTTGCAGATGTGAAATCACTGGTTATCCATCCGGCCAGTACCACGCACTCCCAGATGACGCCCGAAGAGCTGGAGGCTTCCGGCATCAGGCCGAACACGGTCAGGCTGTCCGTGGGAACCGAGCACATAGATGATATCCTGTATGACCTGGAACAGGCTTTAGAACGAATATAATAAGATTTGTAAGGCTCGTGAAGATCTGGACGGTTACTTATTTTGCATTGCACATAAGAGACCAAAATCCGGTTACTTATGTGCTTTCAGCTATAAAAATATAGATAGAGAATTGGAGGAAGCAAAATGGCAAATATATATAAAAGCATTACAGAATTGGTAGGAAGGACACCGATACTGGAGGTGTCGAATATTGAAAAGGAATTGAACCTGGTGGCGCGCGTTCTGGTAAAGCTGGAGTACTTCAATCCGGCCGGAAGCGTGAAGGACCGCGTGGCCCTGAATATGATAGAGGACGCGGAGGCGAAAGGCCTAATCAGACCGGGAGCAACAATTATTGAGCCCACCAGCGGAAATACCGGGATCGGGCTTGCATCGGCGGCGGCAGCCAAGGGATACAAGGCAGTTTTTGTCATGCCCGAGACGATGAGCATCGAGAGAAGAAAGCTTCTGCTGGGTTATGGCGCAGAGATTGTCCTGACCGAAGGGGCGAAGGGAATGAACGGCGCGATCGCGAAGGCGGCGCAGCTTGTAAAAGAACGGGAAAATGCAATCGTACTTGGCCAGTTTGTGAACAGTGCGAACCCGGAAATTCATACGAAAACAACAGGTCCCGAGATCTGGGAGGACACCGATGGCCAGGTGGATATCATTATTGCGGGCGTAGGCACAGGCGGAACTATCACGGGAACGGGAACCTATCTGAAGTCCAGAAAGCCGGATGTGGAGGTGATTGCAGTGGAGCCGGCCGGCTCCCCGGTACTGTCGGGCGGAAAACCGGGACCACATGGGCTGCAGGGCATCGGTGCGGGGTTCATACCGGAAGTACTGGATACAGATATCTATGAATCCATAGTGCAGGTAAAGGATGAGGAAGCCTATGCGGCTGCAAAACTTCTGGCAAGGAGAGAGGGTGTACTGGTTGGAATTTCCTCCGGCGCGGCGCTCCATGCGGCGGTTGAAGCTGCAAAAAAACCGGAAAATAAAGGCAGAACAATCGTGGCGATCCTGCCTGACACAGGAGAAAGATATCTTTCTACACCGTTGTTTGAGTCATAAAAAAGGGCATTTTGCGGCATTTGCCCTGTGGAGAATCCGCAGGGAGCGTGCTGCAAAATGCCTTTGAAATGTCGTTTTTTTAGTTCTTAAATGGAAATGTAGTGTGAAATAATTTATAAGCAATTGAAAAAAACGGAGATATGTTATATACTAATTGAAGTTAAAAATAAAAAACAGGAGGAAAATAGTATCATGAAAGAATTTAAATATGTTATTACAGACCCGGAGGGAATTCATGCAAGACCGGCAGGGCTGTTAGTAAAGCAGGCTGCAGGCTATAAATCTGCCGTTAAAATCGTTAAAGGCGAGAAGAGTGCCGATGCAAAGAGAATCTTTGGAGTCATGGGACTCGGAGTAAAAACAGGGGAAGAGATTACTATGACAGCCGAGGGCGAAGACGAAGATCAGGCAATCGCAGAATTAGAGGCATTTTTTAAAGAAAATTTATAAATAAAAGAGCACTTATCATTTGTATATAAGGGAAGGTACTATGATTACAATAACAGGTAAAAGCGTATTTGGCGGTGTATCCATCGGAAAGCTCTCATTTTATAAGAGGAACCAAAAAGTGATCAAGCGGTCACACGTTGATGATGTGGAGGCGGAATGCACCCGTTTTCAGGAGGCAAAGGCCGAGGCAGTTGAACAGCTCAAAGGGCTGTATGACAAAGCGCTTGAGGATGTGGGCGAAGCGAATGCCATGATTTTTGAGATACACCAGATGATGCTGGAAGATTTGGATTATATTGAATCAATCGAAAATATTATACGTACCCAGGAAGTAAATGCAGAATTTGCCGTAGCAACAACGGCGGACAACTTTGCGCAGATGTTTGCTTCTATGGATGATGCATATATGCAGGGGCGTGCGGCGGACGTAAAGGATGTATCCGAGCGTGTACTGGACATCCTCTGCGGTGTGGGAGAAAGTATGGCTCAGACGGATGAGCCGTGTATTATTGCGGCGGATGATCTGGCCCCCAGCGAGACTGTACAGTTGGACAAGAGCAAGGTTCTTGGATTTGCAACCATGTATGGTTCTTCCAATTCCCATACGGCAATTCTGGCAAGAACGATGAACATTCCTGCAGTCATTGGCCTGGGCGAGGAACTAGCGTCCCAGTATGACGGCAGAATGGCAATAATTGACGGTTTTACCGGAATGCTGTATATTGACCCGGACGAGACGACGCTGGCAAAGATGCAGGAAAAGCGGGCAAAGGATCTGGAACAGAAGGCCCTCCTGGAACAGCTGAAAGGCAAAGAGAATGTAACAAAGAGCGGCCAGAAGATGAATGTATATGCTAATATTGGCAATGTATCCGATGTTGGCGCTGTCCTGAAGAATGATGCAGGCGGAATCGGCCTGTTCCGGAGTGAATTCTTATACCTGGAGAACGACACGTTTCCATCCGAGGAGCAGCAGTTTACAGTGTATAAACAGGTTGCGGAAAATATGGCTGGCAAAAAGGTTATTATCCGTACGCTGGACATAGGAGCAGATAAACAGGTTGAGTACTTCGGGCTGGACAAGGAAGAGAATCCGGCGCTGGGATATCGTGCAATCCGTATCTGTCTGACAAGAACAGAGATCTTTGAGACACAGCTGCGTGCGCTTTACCGTGCAGCTATGTTCGGTAATATCTCCATTATGTTTCCGATGATCATTTCAGTTGATGAAATATACAAGATCAAAGAGATTATTGCAGAAGTGCAGAGTGAACTGAAGGCGGAGGGAATTCCGTTTAAAGAGAATGTAGAGACCGGTGTGATGATTGAGACACCTGCATCTGTCATGATCAGCAGGGAACTGGCCAAAGAAGTAGACTTTTTCAGCGTGGGTACAAATGATCTGACCCAGTATACGCTGGCGATTGACAGGCAGAATTCCAAACTGGATGCATTCTATGATCCACATCATCCGGCAGTGCTTGCAATGATCAGGATGGCAGCTGAGAATGCTCATGCAGAGGGCAAGTGGATCGGTATCTGTGGTGAACTGGGAGCCGATCTGGAACTGACGGAAGAATTCCTGAAGATGGGGCTTGACGAGCTTTCCGTATCTCCCTCTATGATACTTCCGCTGAGAAAGCGAATCAGAGAATGCGAATAGAAAAAGACAATGCATATTTTATATCAGCGTTTGATCACCACAATTAATGAGGAGATTGTCGGTACCACGGAATACCACATCGCCAGTCTGATGTTGGAGAATATCAACCAGCTGTATCAGATACCGATCGGGGAGATGGCTGCCCTGTGCAGTGTATCAAAGTCTACGGTATCCAAGTTTGTGAGAAGGATTGGTTTTGACGACTATACGGATTTCAAGCTGGAGGCCATGCGCCAGCGTGAAAAGGATGTTTATATCCGGGGCGGAGATTCGGTGAATATCACGGACTATATTCTGGAGTACGGGATGGACCGTTATGTTCAGGTGCTGACGAATGATATCAGGAATCAGGCGGCCTCCATCGATACGGAAAGGATAGAACGCCTCGTGGAGGATATCCACGGTTATAAGAAAATTGCCGCTTTTGGGGAGATTTATTCCGAGACGGCAGCGTTGAATTTTCAATACAAAATGTCCTACTACAGAAAATATGTCTATACAACGATTAATGACAGGAAGCAGGAGCATTATATTGCAGAGGCTGGTGCAGATACACTGCTTTTAATTTTCTCGAATTCAGGGCGCTATATCAGCACGTTTTCTAAACTGGACGGAGAACCTGAAAAAGAATGTTTTAATAAAACAAAAGCAAGGGTAGTTCTGATTACATCTAACACAAAGATGGAAAAGGATCCGAGAGTGGATATGTGCATTTTTCTAAAATACGGGGAGCGGGTTCAGAATCATCCGATTCTTTATCAGTTCCTAATCGAACAGATTACGGCAAGGTATCAGAATAAGTACGGCTTTCCTGAGGATGTAATCATTGATTAATCTTATGTATTGCTGTAAAGATTTGGATAAAATAACAGAAGTTTTGAGAGAGTTTCCATTTTGCGAACTTTTTCGGAACTTCTGTTTTTTTTGCTATAATGGCCTCAGAAATTTGAAGGAAGGAGAATTGCGATGAATGAGATCTGGTTTCGGAACGAAGCAGAGGAGTGGACAGAGGCACTTCCCATCGGAAACGGTTTTATGGGCGCTATGGTCTTTGGCAGGACATCTGTTGAACGGATACAGGTGAATGAGGATTCTGTCTGGTCAGGCGGATACATGGAACGGGTCAATCCGGATGCAAAAGAGCATCTGCATGAAGTGAGGCAGCTGCTAAAGGAGGGCAGAGTGCAGGCGGCGGAACTTCTGGCTTCCCGCAGTATGTATGCATCCTATCCCCATATGAGGCACTATCAGACATTGGGAGATGTATGGATTGATTTTTTTCATACACGCGGCAGGCAGATCGTGAAGAAGAAAGAGAACGGAACTTCGTTTGTGGAGTATGAACCGCCGGTATTCGAAGGATATCGAAGAAGACTGAATCTGGAGGATGCAATGGGCAGCATTGCATATAAGACGGAGAAGGGATCTGTAAAAAGAGAATTTTTTGCCTCTGCCCCGGCACAGGTTCTGGTTTATAAAATGTACGCAGATGCAGATGAGGTGTTGGATTTTGAGGTTTCACTTACCCGAAAAGACAACCGATCGGGAAGGGGGTCGTCTTTTTGCGACGGTACAGAAGCACTGGGAGACGATGCGATCCGCCTGTACGGTAAAAACGGTGCGGATAACGGGATCGCCTTTGAGATGGCGGTGCGGATTGCCTCAAAAGGAGGGCGCAGGTACCGCATGGGCAGTCATATCATCGTAGAGGGCGCGAAGGAGGCGGTGCTTTTTATAACCGGCAGGACCACTTACCGGAGCGAAGATCCAGCCGCGTGGTGTATGGAAACCTTGAAGGCAGCCGGTACCCAGCCTTATGAAAAGTTAAAAAAACAGCATCTCGATGATTATCATGCACTTTATAACAGCAGTGTACTGGAGCTCGGGAAGGAGGAGGAATTTGAGAGGCTTTCCACCCCGGAACGTCTTGCCCGGATGAGGAACGGGGAGGAGGATGTTGGTCTGGTAAATCTACATTATAATTTTGCAAGGTACCTGTTGATCAGTTCCAGCCGTGAAAACAGCTTGCCTGCCAATCTGCAGGGAATCTGGAACGAAGACTTTGAGCCGGCCTGGGGCTCCAAATATACGATCAATATTAATATACAGATGAATTACTGGATGGCGGAAAAGACGGGGCTTTCCCGGCTGCACATGCCGCTATTGGAGCACCTGAAAACGATGCGGCCGCATGGGCAGGAGACCGCGGAGAAAATGTATGGAGCGCGCGGATTCTGCTGCCACCACAATACAGACATCTGGGGGGACTGCGCACCGCAGGACAGCCATGTGTCGGCAACTATATGGCCAATGGGCGGGGCCTGGCTCTGTCTTCATATTATTGAACATTATCTGTATACAAAAGACCGTGAATTTATGGAAGAATTTTATGGAATACTGAGGGACAGCGTACAATTTTTCGCAGATTATATGGTGCAGGACGAGCAGGGATACTGGATGACAGGGCCGAGCAGTTCCCCGGAAAATATCTATATGAATGAGCAGGGAGAATGCGGGTGTCTCTGTATGGGGCCTGCCATGGATTCGGAAATCCTCAGGGAACTGTTTGGCGGATATATCAGGATCACAGAAGAACTTGGCCTGGAAGACGAACTGGAAAAAGATGTGAAAATACGCCTGGAAGGGCTGCCCCCCATCGAAGTCGGAAAATACGGACAGATTCAGGAATGGCGGAAGGACTATGAAGAAATGGAGATCGGACACCGCCACATCTCCCAGCTGTTTGCCCTCTACCCTGCAGCGCAGATACGCCCGGACACAACGCCCGGGCTGGCGCAGGCAGCGCTTCATACTCTGGAGAGACGCCTGAGTCATGGAGGCGGACATACGGGATGGAGCAAGGCCTGGATTATTCTGTTTTACGCACGGCTCCGGGACGGAGAAAAAGCGTGGAAGAATCAGCGTGAGCTGCTGACTGGCGCCACGTTGGATAACCTGTTCAACACGCATCCGCCATTCCAGATAGACGGAAACTTTGGGGGCGCCTGCGGTCTGCTGGAAATGCTGGTGCAGGATTTTGAAGATATCGTCTTTCTGCTCCCGGCCCTCCCCCAGGCATTAAAAAATGGAAAGGTGCAGGGAATCCGCTTGAAGTGCGGATGTATTCTGGATCTGGAGTGGAAAGACTCACAGATTACAGAGATCAGGCTGCTGGGACTCCGAGATTCTGCAGTTATATTTGCAGACAGAACAGGACAGCGGCAGAAGATTAAGTTTCAAAAGGAACAGAGTATGACTTTTGATTTTACGGAATTGAGCGAAGGAGGATTTAACGAATGAAGTACGAAAAAATGATCGAAGAGATTGTAGAAAAAATCGGCGGAAGAGACAATATAACCAGCGTCTACCACTGTGCGACACGGCTGCGCCTTCAACTGAAGAACGAAGCGGCAGCGGATGACGAAGCGGTGAAAGCAATTGAAGGTGTTCTATCCATCGTGAAAAGCGGCGGCCAGTATCAGATCGTGATCGGACAGCACGTAGGGGATGTCTACAAAGAAATGCTGGCCATGCTGGGGGCGGACGGCGAAAAGACGGAAGTAAGAGATGCCAAAGAATTCAAAGAAGAAATGAAGAAGAAAAAGGTAACAAACCAGTTTATCGATCTGATATCAGGCGTATTCACGCCAATTCTGGGAATGCTTACCGCAACCGGTGTAATCAAAGGTCTTCTGGCACTGCTTACCGCGACCGGCCTGCTTTCAACCGCATCGGGTACTTATCAGATCCTGAACATTGTGGGCGACTGCTTTTTCAACTTTCTGCCGGTATTCCTTGGATACACCGCGATGAAGAAATTCGGGGGCACGCCGTTTATCGGAATGGCCATTGGAGCAGCGCTGGTTTACCCATCCCTCACAACGATTATGGCAGGAGAACCGCTTTACACACTGTTTACAGGAACCATTTTTGAATCTCCGGTCTACGTAACATTCCTGGGAATTCCGGTCATTCTGATGAACTATGCAAGCTCTGTGATACCGGCGATTGTGACATGTTACTTTGCTGCAAAAGTGGAAAAATTCTTTGCAAAGAGGATGAGCGACTTGTTCAAGACTTTTGCTGTACCGGCGCTTACCCTCATCATCAGCATTGTCCTGGCGTTTTTGATTATCGGGCCGGTTGCAAGTTTTGCGAGCAGCCTGCTTGGAGCCGCATTTACGGCATTATTTGATCTCAACGCGACTATCAGCGGTTTCTTATATGGTGCGTTAATTCAGGTATGTGTTATGTTCGGCGTACACTGGGGATTCGTTGCAATTTCTGTAAATAATCTGGCGACCATGGGATTCGACCCGATCACAATCGCAGGTCTCTCTTCCGCATTTGCACAGGCAGGAGTGGTACTGATGATTATGCTCAAAACAAGAAATAAAAAGCTCAAAAGCGTATGCGGCCCTGCAATCCTTTCAGCCATGGTAGGTATTACAGAACCAGCAATCTATGGTGTCACACTGCAGTTCAAAAAGCCGTTTATCCTGGCGTGCCTGGCTTCTGGTATTGGTGGGGCAATCATAGGATTCGGCGGAGTAAAACAATATTTCTATGGAACAAACGGGATCTTCGGATGGCTGCAGGTTATCAATCCGGAGACGGGATTTGACTCATCGGTTGTGGCGGCTATTATCGCATGTATCGTAAGTTTTGCTGCGGCAATTATCCTAATGGCAGTATTTGGGAAAAACTCGGTGCCGCAGGATCAAAAATAAATCGGGATTTAGTCGGCAAGCTTTAGCCTTGTCGACGGATGCGGACGCTTCATGACAGGGAGGCCGGGAAGGCCGCTGGGGCTGTATATGCCGTTGCGATATGCACCCATGCTGCTAAGTGATTCTAGAACAGCCGATGCCGGATAGGCGGGTACGCTGAACACATTACGGGAAATCTGATGATTTCCCGCGCTGGGTTCAGCAAAAACTTGATTTGGAGATCAAGTTTTTCCCCGCCTATCCGACATCGGCTGTTCAAGAATTACTAAGCGCATTCCAGCATATCGCAACGGCATATACAGCCCCAGCGCCTTCCCGGCCTCCCTGTCATGAAGCTGGCTCATCCAATCGGCAGGAAAGCTCGCCAACCGGGTGGGATCCCGAACCAGGGCAGCGGATGTGGATTGGCTATGCGTATCTTTTCATCTTCAAGGTGTATATTAACTGTAAGCCGTATCATCTTGCTTATGTACACCTACTGGGGACATATAAGTACCACTAATTCTATCTCCATACGCCCCGGGACTAAAGCCCGTTGCTAAATCCCTATTGAAAATGCGTGGAAGATATGGTATGATTTGTTATAGTAAGAACATATGTTCGAAATAGCTATAGGATTTATTTGAAGAAAGTATACCCAAAGGGCATCCCGTAATTCATGCCCTGCGGGCGGATCCGCAGAAAACTGCGGAATAAGGTATAGGAAAAGGGGTGCACGGAGATGGCGGAGATTATACAGGAACAGATGTCGATGTATGACAAACTGCAGATTTTAAGCGATGCCGCCAAATACGATGTGGCCTGCACGTCCAGCGGTGTGGACAGGCAGGGTGACGGGACAGGGATGGGCAACTGCAAGAAATCGGGTATATGCCACAGCTTTTCAGCTGACGGAAGATGCATTTCGTTATTGAAGATTTTATTTACGAATGAATGTATTTATGACTGTAAATACTGTATCAACAGAGCGTCTAACGACGTAGTCAGGACTTCGTTCACGCCGGACGAAATATGCACTCTGACTATGGAGTTTTACCGACGGAATTATATTGAAGGCCTTTTTCTGAGTTCTGGGATATTGAAGACGCCGAATTATACCATGGAGCTGATCTATGCTGCTCTGTACAAGCTGCGCAGGGAGTGTAATTTTCAGGGATATATTCATGTGAAGGCGATTCCGGGAGCGGATCAGGAGCTGATTCAGCGGGTGGGGTTTTTAGCGGACAGGATGAGTGTGAATCTGGAGCTTGCCACCGCCGAGAGTCTGCGGCTCCTTGCACCTCACAAGAGCAGGAAGAATATTCTGGCGCCGATGCGTCTGGTACAGCAGAAGCACAATGACAATAAGCTGGAGATTGTTCAATATAAGAATGCTCCCCGGTTTGTCCCTGCCGGGCAGAGCACACAGATGATTATCGGCGCTGCTCCTGAGACCGATTACCAGATCCTCAATGTGGCAGAATCTCTCTATAAGAAATTCGAACTGAAGAGGGTGTTCTACTCCGCATTTGTTTCTGTGAATGAGGACTCGGCTCTGCCAGCCAGAACAGGGGAAGGGCCGCCTCTTCTGAGAGAGCACAGACTGTATCAGGCGGACTGGCTGCTGAGATATTACCAATTTAAGGCAAGGGAGCTGCTGGATGAAAAGAACCCGAATTTTAATGTTTTTCTGGATCCAAAGTGCGACTGGGCGATAAAGCATCTGGAATATTTTCCGGTGGAGGTGAACCGGGCCGACTATAATACACTTTTGAGGGTGCCCGGAATCGGAGTAAAGTCGGCTGCCAGGATTGTGAAGGCGAGAAGGATGGGAAATCTGCAGTTTGAAGATTTAAAAAAGATGGGAGTCGTTCTAAAGCGTGCACTTTATTTTCTGACATGTAATGGCAGAATGATGTACAAAACCAGGATAGAAGAGGATTATATTATGAGAAACCTGCTGAATACAAAGGAGAAGCTGCCGGATTCTGTGACCGGTATGACCTACCGGCAGCTTTCTTTATTTGATGATGTGACCTTCAGGGAAGCACAGGTTTTCAGCATATTGGAGTAAAAGAGGGACAGAGATGAAACAGGTCTATATTTGTTATGACACAATAACAGGCATATTTTCCGCTATCCACGATGCGTGGAAAGAAAATAGAAACGGTGAAGCTGGTATTGCACTGCGCGGCCAGATGACCCCGCAGCTGTTCTGTGAGTACAGGGAGACCGCAGAGTCGGAAAAAAAATCAATTGCGGTTGAGCGGCTGATAAAACAGAATCTTGGGTATAATACTTACTGGGATATTTATCATGCCCTCCTGGCAGACGATTCCGAGAAGGCGGATGCCGTATATAACACCATGCTGGCAGCCAGAACCATACCAGACAGCAGGAAGATCATGGAACACCTAAGTAATCCATATGTTGCCAAGGTGTTTGAACTGAGCAGGAGCGTGGCCAATGAAGCGCATCTGTTTACGGAGTTCATCCGCTTTCGGGAACTGGAGAACGGAGTCCTGCTCTCGGAGATTACCCCTAAGGGGCAGGTGCTGACCTGCATTGCAGATCATTTTACAAATCGTTTTCCGCTGGAAAACTGGATGGTTTATGATAAAACGCATAAGGTATTTCTGGTTCATCAGGCAGGTAAGAACTGGGTTCTCGTCCAGGGAGAGGAACTGAATCCGGAGACAGCAGGCAGAGTATCGGAGGCTGAAGGGGAATTTGAGCGTTTATGGAAAGGGTTCTGCAGCTCGATCTCGATCAAAGAGCGTGAGAATCTGGCCCTGCAGAGGTCGCACCTGCCGATGCATTTCCGACAGGATATGACAGAATTTAGTGACAGCGCAGTCAGGTCTGCGCATTTACAGCGCAGACCGTAGGAAAATGAGGTGGCCACAGGCATCCATCCCATCGCAAAGCGATTTTAATGGCTGGATGCGTAACAGTTCAGATTTACCTGAACTGTTACAGAATTTCATTAAAACAGGATTTCACTGCATTCACGCAAAAAGTATTGTATAATAGAATAAGCTGGATTAACATATAACTATCATCAGGAAAGGTTATTAACCGGATGAAATAAAATCTGAGAGAAGGGAGAAATATGGAGAGAGAAGCTTTTGTATGGCTTGGACTGCTGATAGTTTTTCTGGTAATCGAGATTATAACGGTCGGGCTTACATCGGTCTGGCTGGCCGGGGGCGCTCTGGCAGCGCTGCTTTTAAACATTGCCGGTATGAACCTGATCTGGCAGGTTGGCGCATTTTTCGTTGTCTCATTTTTACTTTTGTTTTTTACCCGTCCCTTTGCGGTAAAATACATAAATGCCCATCATGAGAAGACAAATTATGAGGGCGTTATAGGTAAAATAGTCAGGGTGACGGAGACTGTAGATAATCTGGCACAGACGGGAACCGCTGTCGTCAATGGGCTGGAGTGGACCGCAAGGGCAGAAAAGGATGAGGATATCCTGGAGCCCGGGACACTGGCCAAGGTGGTAAGCATTTCCGGCGTGAAACTGATTGTAAAGAAATATGAGGAGGAATAGAATATGGGACTTTGGATTGGAATTGTAATACTAATTATCGTACTGTTAATCCTGGTGACAAATATCAGGATTGTACCCCAGGCACATGCGTATATACTGGAGCGTCTTGGCGGATACAAAGAGACATGGGGAGTAGGCCTGCATTTTAAAATTCCGATTCTGGACAGAGTTGCAAAGAAAGTGTCTTTAAAAGAGCAGGTGGTAGATTTTGAACCACAGGCGGTTATAACAAAGGATAATGTTACGATGCAGATTGATACGGTCGTATTCTTCCAGATTACGGATCCGAAACAGTATGCATACGGCGTAGAAAGTCCGATTGCAGCGATAGAGAATCTAACGGCAACTACACTGCGTAATATTATCGGCGATCTGGAGCTGGATGAGACACTGACATCCAGAGAGACGATCAACTCCCAGATGAGAACATCTCTCGACATCGCAACTGACCCATGGGGAATCAAAGTGAACCGTGTCGAGCTAAAGAACATTATGCCGCCAAAGGCTATCCAGGATGCGATGGAGAAGCAGATGAAGGCTGAGCGTGAGCGAAGAGAATCCATCCTCAGGGCAGAAGGCGAGAAGAAGTCTACGATCCTTGTGGCAGAAGGTGAGAAAGAGTCCGTGATCCTTGAGGCGGAAGCGGCGAAGCAGGCAGCGATTCTAAAGGCAGAGGCCGAGAAGCAGAAGAGGATTAAGGAAGCCGAAGGACAGGCGGAAGCGATCAGATCCGTACAGCTGGCTACGGCTGATGGTATTAAGTTTATCAGGGAAGCCGGCGCTGATGAAGCAGTGCTGACGATCAAGAGCCTGGAAGCATTTGCAAAGGCGGCTGACGGTAAGGCTACCAAGATTATCATCCCATCCGAACTGCAGGGAATTGCCGGTCTGACTAAGACAATTTCAGAAATCGCGCATTACGAGAAGGCTGAGTAGTCCGGTTTGGGCCTGGACGGAATCAGGCAATCGGAGATCGCGTGCCGCACAATAGAAGGCAGTAGAAGCAGGAGCAGGATATGGCAAGGATTTTGGTATTGGAAGACGAGGGGCGGAGCAGGGAAGCACTGCGGAACATGCTCTGCCGCATATCGGCTGACATAACGGTGAATACGGCGGCAGACCTGGCGCAAGCCAGGCTGCTGCTGCATGGCACCGTTTCTTTTGATTTATTTTTACTGGATGTAAATCTTGTAAAAGAGGACAAGGAAGACTCCTCCGGCCTGATCTTTGCAGAGGAGATACGCAATATCATCAAGTATGAGTTCACACCTGTTGTTATGATCACATCGGTTGCGTCCCTGGAGATAGAGGCTTACCGCAGGATACACTGTTATCAGTATCTCTTAAAGCCTTACAGCGAAGCAGATGTACAGGCCGTGGTGAAAAAGGTGCTGTCCCACGTGCGAGCAGAAGAAAAACCGTACATTATAGTTAAGAAAAACGGGATTAATTATAAGATATTGTGTGAAGAGATTGTTTTCTGTAAGGCAATTCCCAGGGGGGTCTGCCTTTATCTGAAAGAGGAGAAGATGGAAATTCCATATCTCTCTATACGGCAGCTTATGGAGAAAATGCCAAAGCAGGAGTTTTTCCAGTGCCACAGGATGTTTGCGGTGAATAAGACATACGTGAAGTATTATGATATGGTAAATCAGATGATACAGGTAGAGGGATATGGGGAGAAAATTGATATCGGTGTTACCTACAAGACTGAGGTCAGGAGGCTGCTAAATGAATAAAACAGTAAGAAAATTCCTTTACCGGGTCTTTTGTTTCATTTCCCTTGCGATTGCAGTTTACCTGGTGATTGACCTGAAGATAAGCAGGACGCTGGATTTTAAGATGATCATTGTATTCATTTTATTACTTGTTGTGATTATATGGGGGACGATTGACTGGAAGCTGAGCAATGACATCATAAGGGAGCAGGAAAAGGAACTGAAGATGTATCAGCACTATATTCAACCGCTGGAGGAACTGGTAAAGGAGATCAGGGCAAGGCAGCATGAATTTGACAATCATCTGAATGCTGTTTTGAACATGCACCTTACTGTGGATTCTTATGAAGAACTTGTGCGCAGACAGTCGGAGTATGTGAAGGAGATCAGCAGAGAGGGCGTCAGCCAGTATCTGCCGCTTTTGAAAATCAGTGATAAGGTGCTCGCAGGATTTCTTTACAGTAAAATTGTCAGTTCCAGGGAAGGCATTGAGACAGAGATAGAGGTGCGCAGCAGGGAGATTATTTCCCGGGTATCAGAACACAGCCTGATTGAGATTGTTGGGGTTCTGGTAGACAATGCGTATGAGGCGTGCCCCGAGGAGGGGGGACGAGTGCGCATGATTCTGGATTCCCGGCAGGATCATCTGATTTTCCAGATATTCAACCAGCACGAGAAGATCTCACTGGAAGAGATCGGACATTTTTTTGAGAATGGATTTACTACGAAGAGCAAAAAGAGAGGGGACAGGGGGCTTGGCCTCTACCGCGCCAAAATGATTGCAGAGAAAGCGGGGGGTGAGATTACCGTGGGGCAGGAAGAGATCGGCGGAGAGAATTATATTCAGTTTGCCGTAGTAATTTAGAGGTAACAAGAGTGGCTTTTCCTGCTTGAACGAGGTATAATAACATACATGGAAGAAAAAGAACTGATCAAAATATCTGTCCGCAATCTGGTGGAATTTATTCTGCGCGAGGGGGACATCGACAACAGAACAGGGAGCAGCGCGGACAAAGAGGCCATGCTGCAGGGAAGCAGAATCCATCGCAGGATACAGCGGCGTATGGGTTCTGATTATCGTGCAGAGGTTTCTCTCAAAACGCAGATTCCCTGCGAAGGATTTACCCTGCAGGTAGAAGGGAGGGCCGACGGAGTCATCGAGGATGGGCAGGGCGTCATGATAGATGAAATCAAGGGCGTCCTCAGGGAACTCCTGCATATCGAGGCACCCTCCAATGTACACCTGGCACAGGCTAAGTGCTACGCATATATGTATGCCAGGCAGGAGAATCTGCAGAACATCCGTGTGCAGATGACCTACTGTAATCTGGAGACGGAAGAACTGAAGAGATTTATCCGGGAGTTTACCAGGGATGAACTGGAAAAATGGTTTCTGGAGCTGGTTGTTAAGTATGAAAAATGGGCGAAGTTTCAAATCGAATGGAAGTCGGGGCGGAATGCATCGATTAAGAAGATAGAGTTTCCTTTTGAGTACAGGGATGGGCAGAGAGAGATTGTGACTTCAGTCTATAAAACGATACTCAGAAAGAAAAAGTTGTTTATACAAGCCCCGACGGGCGTGGGGAAAACCATGGCGGCCGTCTTTCCGGCGGTGCGGGCCATGGGGGAAGGACTGGGGGAACGCATTTTTTATCTGACTGCTAAAACAATTACAAGAACCGTGGCAGAACAGGCCTTTCAGACCCTGAAGGGTCAAGGGCTCCTCATGAAGGTGATTACCCTGACCGCAAAAGAAAAGATATGCTTTTGCGAAGAGACAGTCTGCAATCCGGACAGCTGCCCATACGCAAAAGGGCATTATGACAGAGTGAATGATGCCGTGTTTGACTTGATTATGAACTCGGATGATTTGAGCAGAGAGGCAATAGAGAAACAGGCGCAGAAGTACAATGTGTGTCCGTTTGAGATGGCGCTCGATGTTTCAGTATGGTCGGATGCCATTATCTGTGATTACAACTACGTTTTTGATCCAAACGCTCACTTAAAGCGTTTTTTTTCCGAGGGAAATAAAGGCGGCTATCTGTATCTCATTGATGAGGCACACAATCTGGTTGAACGGGGGCGCGAGATGTACAGCGCTGTCTTATATAAAGAGGATGTGCTTGAGATAAAGCGCCTGGTAAAAAACGAAGATCCTAAGCTGGCGAAAAAACTGGAGGAGTGCAACAAGCAGCTGCTTATGCTGAAAAGAGAGTGTGAGAACTATCAGATTCTGGAAAGTGTTTCCCACATCGCGGTTAAGCTGATGAATGTAATGTCCGGTCTGGAGGAGTATCTGGAGGAAGAACACAGCGAGGAAAAAAGAGAGCAGGTTCTGGATTTTTATTTTGAGGTCAGAGACTTTTTGAATATTCATGATATTTTAGATGAAAACTATGTCATCTATTCGGAGCTTGAACGTGGCGGCCGTTTCCGCGTAAAGCTGCTCTGTGTCAATCCTTCTGTAAATCTGCAGACTTACTTGGAGCAGGGAAACAGTACCATATTTTTTTCCGCAACATTGCTGCCCATCCATTATTATAAAAAGCTGCTCAGCGTGGAGAGTGATGATTATGCAATCTATGCGGAATCCGCTTTCCCAAGGGAGAACCGTCTTCTTCTTCTTGGCAACGATGTGAGCACAAAGTATACCATGCGGGGAGCAGACATGTACGAGAAGTTTGCCAGGTATATTCTTAATATAGTGGAGGGTAGAAAGGGCAATTATATGGTTTTCTTTCCGTCCTACCGGTTTATGGAAGATGTACAGGAATGTTTTCAGAATATGCTGCAGGGGCGCCACGACATAGAATGTATTGTGCAGTCGCAGTTTATGGGAGAAGAAGCCAGAGAAATCTTTCTGGAGACATTCGAGGAGGCACGGGAGTGCAGCCTTGTGGGATTCTGCGTGATGGGCGGTATCTTTTCGGAAGGCATTGACCTCACCCAGGACAGGCTGATTGGGGCAGTGATTATCGGAACAGGACTCCCGCAGGTATGCAATGACAGAGAGATACTGAAACAGTATTTTGACAGCAGAAACATGAAGGGGTTTGATTATGCCTATCTTTACCCGGGGATGAACAAAGTACTGCAGTCTGCCGGCAGAGTCATCAGAACGGAGGAGGACCGTGGCGTTATTATACTGCTGGATGAGCGGTTTGTGCAGAGACAGTACCGGGAGATATTTCCGCGTGAGTGGGAGGGGTACCAGATCTGCAGGATAGATAACCTTGGCCTAAAGATAAAGGAATTCTGGGGCGGAGAACCTTCGGACAGCCTGGTATAATAGTGACCGGAGGAACTGTTATGGACGCAGGCCGGCTCGGTGGCTATATATCATAAAAAAGCAGGAAACACTGGGTTTCCTGCTTTTTTACGTATATACATTTTCAAAAGGTCAGACGATTTACATCTACACATAGAGGTTTTACTTAAAGTCAATCGATAGTAATGTATTTAGGTTTTTCTTCGATTGCCTTTGGAGCCTCTTTGGGGACGCACAGGCATAAGACGCCGTCTTTAAATGATGCTTTAATGTCGTCCTGTTTTAATTGGTCACCAACATAGAATCTGCGGTTACATGAACCGGTATAGCGTTCTTTGCGGATGCAGTTGCCTTTTTCGTCTTTTTCTTCCTGGCTTTCTTCGTGAGTGGCGGTTATTGTGAGATATCCGTCTTTCAAGTCAGCTTTGATGTCCTCTTTATTGTAGCCCGGAAGCTCCATTTCTACGAGGTAGTTATTGTCTTTCTCGTGAATGTCTGTCTTCATGATCTGGGATGAAGCGTTGTCAAAAGGTCTTTCAAAAAATGGGTCTTTAAAGAAATCATTAAAAAAACTTCTGTTTGATAATAACATAGTTCATACCTCCTAAAAATCAATTTGTTATCTTTGTTCTACATGTAATATAGCATATGATTATTAGCACTGTCAATAGGTGAGTGCTAATTTTATAATTTCTTAATAATTTCCATCCCCACCTACTACAAAAAACAGATATAAGTCCGCAAGCTCTAGCCTTGCGGACGGATAGCGGCCGCGTATGAATCCGTTTAAGGATACAATATGCTTAGGATAAAGTAATGAAAAATATATGATCCCCCAAACGAATCAATACGCTGCCCCCGCTACGGAGCCTCCACCTTTGCCAAGCCACTCTTCCGATTGGATGCATCCAGCGAAATGAAGGAAGTCTGACGGAGATCCCTTCATTAAGCGCCCCTCCCAAAATTAATCAACGCACCTCACTCCGTCCCTTATTGTAATGATGCGGCCACTGCGTTCAGCCGCTTCCGCGGAATGCGTGACCATGATTATAGTCTGACCGGTATGTTTATTAATGGAATGTAGTAATTCCATGATTTCAGCACCTGTTTTGCTGTCTAAATTCCCGGTAGGCTCGTCTGCAAACAGTATCTCGGGATTTCCAATAAGAGCCCGCGCGATTGCGACACGCTGCTGCTGCCCCCCGGATAACTCTCTGGGTGTGTGCTTTTTCCTTTCTGCCAGCCCGACAGTTTCAAGGATGTCATCCAGCCTGCTTCTGTAATCCTTTAGCTTTTTCCCGTCTAACAGCAGAGGAAGCATGACGTTTTCCTCTACATTTAAGTTGGGGATGAGATTATAAAACTGGAATACAAATCCAATTTTACGGCGTCGTATGATACTCATTTTATGGTCGTCAAATTTTGAGATGTCTGTCCCGTTCATATATACGGACCCGCTGCTGGGAACATCCAAACCGCCCAGAATGTAGAGTAATGTGCTTTTTCCGGATCCGGAAGGACCCATAATAGAGACGAAATCCCCTTTCCTGACTTTTAGCGATATATTTTTTAGAATCCGTGTCGGTGTGCCGCCTATGTTATTAAAGTCTTTGATAATATTTCTGCCTTCAATGGCTGTATCGTTGATCATTGCTTTCATCTGTCAGACCTCCAGTTATTCAAATTTGATTTCTTCTACTAATTTCATATTCCGGGTTTTTATAATCGGAACGACGGAACTGACCAAAGTTACGGCTATTCCCATTGCCCCGGCTGATAGAAAGGTTACAATGTCCAGTTCCGGCTGCATGGAAATCCTGGGGCCTGCTACTAGAAATATTGTTTTTATTTCCAGATAGGAGACCAGCACGGCGACAAAGGCCCCAATCATTCCGGCGGTGCAGCTCTCAATTACCATTATTTTTGTGTTTTGTTTATTGCTTAATCCGACAGATTTATACATGGCAATGGTCCGGCGCCTTTGCATATAGTTGATCAGCAGATTATTAATAGTACCTGCTGCTGCCAGCAGCAATATGAAGTAAGTCATACTCTGCATGGGCCTCAGAAACGCGCCGACGGTAGTATGAGCGTCAATATTGAATTCCTCGACGGTTCTGCTCCAGTTCTGTGTTTTGCCGAACAGACTGCGGATCTGAATCATGACCGCTTCCGGATCCGCTGCGGTATAAGCCAGAAAATGGAAGGTGGATGCGTGAAAATCGGAAATGGCAAAGCGGGAAGGGATAATGGCCTCCACATCGGTTGCCCTTGATTTAAAACTCCCGGCGACGATATAGGAATAGTCCCCGTCGCTGTCTGATAAGGTCAGATGATCTCCAACGGCGTAACCAGTACGGGTTATGCAGTCCTCACTTAATAAGATGGAGCGCTGCGTCTTAAAATCTTCCGTGGCCTGGTCTTCCATTTTGTGCTTGGTGTAGTTCAGATTGAACATGGAATTATACCAGTCTAAATGGTCGGTGGCCTCCAAACGTGTAAATGTGATGTCCCCGCTGCTTATTTGATTATTGAAAACATAAAGAGGCAGCACCTTATCGATTCCGTCCATTTCTTGCACTGTTTCTACAAAAACTTCATCCATTTCCCCGTCGGCAAATCCCTCCAGTTCGGCGCCATTAAAGACATCGGTGATGTAAGTATTTACAAACCCTCCCACTACCGTAATGGCAATCAAGGCTGATATGCTGATAAACAGCAGGGTGATGTTCTGCGTAAAATTCTTATTATTCTTCATATTTCTTGCGGCAAGCATACCCTCGTTTTTGAAGAGGACCGCGTATATTCTTTCCAGGATTCCTGAAAGCAGGTTCGTGACAAGCGGTATGACCAGAATTGCCGCTGCGATCAGCCCAAGCAGTGATAAACCTCCGGCTATATACAGCAATGTTCCGGAAAACAGATAGGGGAGTACGGCTGAAATGACAAACAGAACGGCACCGGTCCCCATAATAAAACGGCTGGAGGCTTTTTGTTCCTCCACAACCCCTAAGACGACTGCTTTTACAGGAAGCCGCCCGGCCCTTCGGACAGGAAACCATGCGCTGAGCAGCGTGACAATCACTGCTGCCGCAAAGGAAAGTAAGACTCCAGCCCAGGAAATCACGGGGGAGATTTCTATGCCCTGTGATAATGTGCCGCTCATTCCCCGCAGGATCATTCTTAAAACCAGGATTCCGAGTGGTACGCCTGCAAGGCCTCCCACACAGCCATAGAAAAGACTTTCTAGGAGTAAAATTCCGGTGACCATCTTTTGCGTTGCCCCAATACTGCGAAAGGTGCCGATGACGGGCAGGCGATCCAGAGTGATGACCTTATAACTGCTGTAAATAATGAAGACACTCATGGTCAGGGAGAAAAAGCTGATCAGGAAAAAGGGCATTGTCTTTTGTCGGGCACCGTCCGCTATAGCTGCCTCGTCAACGATCTGTGTAACGATAAATATACTGTCTGATAATTCGCCCAAGAGCGAAGCCGCCAGTGATTCTGCCGAAATACCGTCTGCAGGCTCGATCAGGATTTCGCTGTAACCCGGGCTGCCAGTGATTTCCGCCAAGGTATCCAAGGGAAGAAGGGCGGTTGCACCTCTGGTCTGACGCAGAAAAACGGTATCATACTTTGCAATTGCCGCAACCTCAAATCCGACAGAAGCGCCGTTTATCTGCAGCATTATCCGATCCCCCTTTTTGATGCCATACTTTTGCGTAAACCGATCCGGTAAGATCACCTGATAGCCGGAGAAATTTTCGATTTCACCGCCGCCGCTCAGCTGGGGTTTATTTATCTGATTCAATAAAGAAAGGTCGGACGCGATCAGGTCAATGGATTCATAATAGCCGTTTTCATGATATAAAGCGTCTTCCTTCAGGAGTCCGGCTTTCGCCTTGATACCCGGCAGATCCGGTATGTCCTCTAACTGCAGGCCAGTTGTTTCAGACCTGGAAGTAACGGAGACGGACGCCGTACCTGACATACCGCGAGCCATTTTTCTCTGTGCGTTTTCGTAGGATTCCCCGATCGAAAAGGAAACGAATAAGAGGACTGTCGAGAGAATAATTGACAAGAGCATGACAGCCGTTCTTACCTTTCTTTCCTTCACATTCGTTAGAATGTATTTAAAAATAATTTTCACATTTACACCTGCTTTCTTTAGACTACTGTTTTACCAATAACAAAGTGGTCATCCCACCTCAGCTCCCCACCCTCTCGCTCATGAGGGGGGATGATATAGGAAATTCCAGAGTAATTTCCTATATTAGAAAAAGGCTGACAGCTATTATAAATCTATAATAGACTATCAACCTTAATCTGATTTTCACACAACCTTAAATAACCTTAATTTATTTCACACCATTGTGGGAAATTCTATTTTAAAAGATGTTCCGGCATGGATTTCACTGTCTGCACAGATCCTGCCGCCCTGGGTCTCTACTATACTTTTGGCGATGGCAAGCCCCAGCCCCGTCCCCTCCGTTTTCTGTCCGGAGCTGGCGCCTCTGTAGTAGCGCTGAAACAGCATGGACAGTTCGGAAGGATTCATGCCAGGCCCATTGTCGCTTACAACGATTGTGAGTATCCTGTCCGGTGTCGTGATCTCCAAATCAACTTCAGTATCCCTGTTTCCGTGGGTAAAGGAATTTAGGATGAGGTTCTGGAAAGCCCTTGCCATCAGCTTCTCATCAAACAAAAAATAGATAGGTTCTTGATCTGATTCAAAATGTATAACACGGTTTTCGTATGCGGGATTATTCAATATATCAATGACCAGCTCTTTCATAAAACGCACGAAATCCTGTCTTCTGCTCTGAACCGGCAGCATTCCGCTTTCTAATTGATAAGTCAGCTTCAGATCCTCGATGAGCCGTTCGATGGAAGAGACATTTTTTAAAATGACTCCAGAGTACTTATGAAGCTGCGGGCCTGTAACAGAGCCGTTTTCAAATAGAATCTCCGCATAACCTTTAATCGGGGAGAGCGGTGTTTTTAAATCGTGTGTGATATTGGTAATCCATTCTTCACGCATCGATTCCGTCTGTTCTTTTAAGCTGTCGGTGTCCCGGATATCCTGGTCAAGCTGATTCAGGCTTTCATATACGTCTCCAAACGAGCCTTTGACTATGAGAGGGGTATAATCACGTTTTGCTATAGAACGAACGCATTCAGAAATGTGGTTCATTTTATTTGTGATCTAGAATCCATATATAAGGCCTCCGGCAAGGAGGATCATGATAAGCACTCCTGTGCCCAATGCAAAGATTGTTTTACCGGTAGTGAACCTGTCGCCGTTCAGAAACATGGTGACTTTTGTTACATTTACAGGAAAATACACGATGTAAGAAAACTCTTTGTCCTTATCATTCAGATTTCCGATAAACGCAGTGGTACCGAAAAACTCCCCTGTCCGGTAAAGCTGCAGCAGCTGCGCATCAGAATAGGAAGTCTTTGCATCCGCAGGTCTATGATAACTGGCGATTTCCCCGCCCCTGCCGTCTAAAAGCTGGATACCCGCCTGATTTGCACGGAGCAGTTCGATTCCGATCTGTTTTATCTGCGGTTTGCCATCTATAAAAGTAATCTGTCTGCCAAAATCCTCTGTGAATACCTTGGGATAATCGCTTCGTTGTACAGAACCATCGGGAAACTTTACGGTGATAACCGAGAAAAAAAACAGGGCAGAGAAAATAAGGGCGCCGAGAAGCGCCAGAAAAAAGATAAGGTATATATGAAAAGCAGTGCGGTAACCAGATTTTCTCATTTAATCCACCCTTTTCTTCAGCTTATAACCCAGCCCTTTTATTGTTACAAGCTGCCTGGGGCTGGATGGAATATCCTCTATTTTCTCTCTGATATGGCGGATATGCACCATGATTGTATTATCACAGATACTGCTGTATTCCCCCCACACATGCTCGTAGAGGCGTTCTTTGCTTAAGATTTTATCTGCATTTTCTATCAGATAGGCAAGGAGCAGAAATTCACGGCCCGTAAGGCTTAACTCTTTTCCGGATTTTAGAATGCGGCCGCTTTCCTTGTCCAGGAGAAGGCGGCCCGCAGCAACTGTTTCCGTCTCAGGGGTATGGATGGAGGACTGATATTGCTGGCGGCGGAGCTGTGCCTTGATCCGGAATACGACTTCCCTGGGGCTGAATGGCTTGGTGATATAGTCATCTCCGCCGCTGGACAGTCCCAGGATCTTGTCGACATCATCGTTTTTGGAAGACAGAAATAGAATTGAACAAAAAGAGAAACCGCGTATTTTCTTACATACCTCGATTCCATCCAGGTCCGGAAGCATAATATCCAGAACGATTACATCCGGTTCGAAGGATTTGCAGAACTCCACGGCGTCTTCCCCGGTATATGCCTTTTCAATATTTTGAAAGCCATCCTGACGCAGCACTTCCTCGATCAGGTCGACAATATCCTTTTCATCATCTACTAATAATATTTTATGATTCATCGGCTTTTCCTTCTTAAAAATAATTTAAAAATTCTTCCGCGGCCCTGGTGAGCGGCATCTGTTCGTTATAAGCGATGACTAATTCTCTTTCGGGCAGTTCCTCTTTGGTCTCCACAACAAATATGTCTTTCTGCCCGCCCGTCATGCAGTAGTCGGGGATAAAGGCAATGCCCAGTCCGATGCGGGCGAGGTCGATGAGCAGGTCGTTGCTTGTCAGCTCGATCTCCGGAACCAGATCCAGCTGGTGCTGTTGGAATAACCGATGGAGAAATTCACTCGTTGTGCTGTGCCTGTCCAGCATAAGGATCGGATACTGGGAAAGCTGTTTATAGGTTAGCTTCTTCCCTTTCAGTTCATGAAATGACTCGTTCGCGATAAATACATCCCGGAATGTTTTGATTTTCTTAATCGAGGAGACGTTGCTCAGATAATTGTTGGGGTAGTTGACAACAATTAGGTCAACCTGGCCGGATTCCAGCATTTCCACACATTTGATGGAGGTCTGGTTGTTTACTTTGATGTGTGCGCTGGGGAATGCTTTGTGAAATTTTTCAAGATATGGAACCAGGAAATAGCGGCAGATCGTGTCGCTGGCCCCTATGCGGATTTGCCCTCCCGTGGAAGCGGCATCCAGCAGCTGTGCTTCTCCCCGCTGAATCAGATGCATGGCCGGTTCGATATGACGAAGCAGAATCTCTCCTTCCGGGGTTAAAAGAACCCGTTTAGTACTGCGGATAAACAGAGTCTGGTCCAGCTTGCGTTCCAGGGTTTTGATGGACTGGCTGACCGCTGACTGTGAGATAAAAAGCTGTTTTGACGCCTCCGAAAAACTGAGGGTGGATGCAACATGAAAAAATACTTTGTACAGTTCATAATTGATATCCATTATTAGACCTCCTAATAAGTATTGCTTGTATTATAAGCCAAATTGAGATGAATTACAATCGGTATTATGATAAAATAAATACGTTGGATAGTATAAAATCTGTACTTATTGAATGATAGGAGATGGCAGGATGAAAAAAGTACATTGGGTATTGGGCGTTATACTGTCGCTGGCTGTGATTTTGATCCTTCTGATCACGAGCTTTCAAGCGGCGATGTATGCGGATTTTGGTTTTTATGAAAAAGAGTATGAGAAATACGACGTGCTCCCTGATCTGGACATGAAGATGGAGGATGTGATGTATGTGACCCATGAGATGATGGATTATCTGAAGGGGGATCGGGAGAATCTGGAGGTGATCACTACAGTGGATGGGAAGGAACAGGATTTCTTTAATGAACAGGACAAGCTGCATATGGCGGATGTGCAGGGACTTTTCATTGGAGGACTGCGCCTCAGGACTTGGGCTGCTGCAGTATTGCTGATCTGCCTCGTAGTTTTGATTGCGGCAAAGGCAAGCTGGAAATATCTGATTCCCAGAGCTTTTCAGATCGCATTGGGGCTAACGGCGGCGGGAACGGCTCTTTTGGCGTATTTGTTTTCGAGGGATTTTTCAGCTGCCTTCACAAAATTTCATGAGATTTTCTTTACAAATGACCTGTGGCTGTTTGATCCGGCGGAGGATTATATGATCAGAATGCTCCCGGAAGGACTGTTTTCTGATATGGTTATTAGAATTGGTGTTCTCTTTATAGCGGGGCTTGCAGTACTGCTGATCATCAGCATAATATGGAGAAAAAAGTCAAAGATTAACTGTACTAATTAATAAGTTTAATTATATTAATTGTACTAATGAGAAAAAATGTGATAGGATAGAAAAGAGCGCAGTGAACTGCGGCAGAATAAAATGCAAAGGAGATCGTTTATGAGTAATGTAAGACGTGTTTATGTGGAGAAAAAACCGGAATTTGCTGTTTCAGCTAAGGAACTGCGGCATGAGATTAAACACTATCTGGGAATTCAGACGGTGACAGATGTACGCGTCCTGATCCGCTATGATGTGGAGAATCTTTCCGATACCACTTTTGAAAAAGCATGCAGTGGGATATTTGCAGAGCCTCCTGTTGATACACTTTATAAGGAAAGTTTTCCGCTGAAAGAGGAGAGCCATGTGTTTTCAGTAGAATATCTCCCGGGACAGTTTGACCAGAGGGCAGATTCAGCAGAACAGTGCGTGCAGTTTATTAAGGAAGATGAAAAGCCGATCATCCGCACTGCGACTACTTATGTAATAGAAGGAACAGTAACAGAAGAAGAGTTTGGTGCGATTAAGAACCACTGCATCAACCCAGTGGATTCCAGGGAAACCGGAATGGAAAAACCGGAGACTCTGGTCACGGTATTTGAGGAACCGGAGGATGTAAAAGTATTTGACGGCTTCCAGAATATGCCCCAGGAGGAGTTGAAGAAGCTTTATGATTCTCTGGGATTGGCAATGACGTTTAAAGATTTCCTGCATATCCAGAAGTACTACAGCAGGGAAGAGCACAGAGACCCGACGATGACGGAGATCCGCGTGCTTGACACCTACTGGTCAGATCACTGCCGCCATACCACATTCTCCACGGAATTAAAGGAGATTATATTTGGCGAGGGGGATTATAAAGAACCCATCGTAAATACTTACAAACAATATCTGAAAGACCACAGCGAGATCTTTGCCGGCAGAGAGGACAAGTTTGTCTGCCTGATGGATCTGGCACTTATGGCGATGAGAAAGCTGAAAAAAGAAGGGAAACTTCAGGATCAGGAGGAGTCTGAGGAGATCAATGCCTGCAGTATTGTAGTGCCGATCAAGGTAGACGGCGTGGAAGAGGAGTGGCTGATTAATTTTAAAAATGAGACACACAACCATCCAACTGAGATTGAGCCTTTTGGTGGGGCTGCAACCTGTCTGGGCGGCGCGATCCGCGATCCTCTGTCAGGCAGGACCTATGTATACCAGGCCATGCGTGTGACCGGAGCCGCGGATCCTACCGTGTCTGTAAAGGATACCTTAAAAGGAAAGCTTCCGCAGAAGAAATTGGTACGGGGAGCCGCTGCGGGCTACAGTTCCTACGGAAACCAGATCGGACTTGCAACCGGAGCGGTCAAGGAGATCTATCACCCGGACTATGTGGCAAAACGTATGGAGATCGGCGCAGTACTCGGCGCTGCTCCCAGACGTGCAGTCATCAGAGAGACTTCCGATCCGGGAGATATCATCATTCTCCTTGGCGGACGAACAGGGCGTGACGGATGCGGCGGAGCGACCGGTTCTTCCAAGGTCCACACGGAAGAGTCTATCGAGACCTGCGGCGCAGAGGTGCAGAAGGGAAATCCGCCGACAGAGCGTAAGATCCAGCGTTTATTCAGAAGAGAAGAAGTCAGCGCCCTGATTAAAAAATGCAATGATTTTGGTGCAGGAGGTGTCTCAGTTGCCATCGGAGAGCTTGCGGACGGGCTCCGTGTAGATCTGGACAAGGTACCGAAGAAATATGCCGGTCTTGACGGGACAGAGATCGCGATCTCAGAGTCTCAGGAGAGAATGGCTGTTGTTGTCGATCCGAAAGATGTAAAACAGTTTCTGGATTATGCAAAGGAAGAGAATCTGGAGGCTGTTGAAGTGGCAGTAGTTACGGAGTCCCCGAGACTGGTGCTTTCATGGCGCGGAAAGGAGATCGTTAATATTTCCCGTGCATTTCTGGATACGAACGGCGCCCATCAGGAGACTTCCGTCGAGGTGGAGATTCCAAATAAAAAAGATACAATTTTTGTAAAGGAAGCCGTGCAGGATGTAAAAGGAAAATGGCTGGCCATGCTGAGCGATCTGAATGTATGCTCCCAGAAGGGGCTTGTGGAGATGTTCGACGGATCAATCGGCGCCGGGTCCGTATTCATGCCGCATGGCGGAAAATACCAGATGACAGAGACGCAGGCTATGGTTGCTAAGGTGCCGGTGCAAAATGGCAGCACAGACAGCGTTTCTATGATGAGCTATGGCTTTGACCCGTATCTTTCCAGCTGGAGTCCGTATCACGGTGCAGTATATGCCGTCGTAGAATCTGTGGCTAAGATCGTGGCGTCCGGCGGTGATTACAGGAAGATCCGCTTTACGTTCCAGGAATATTTCCGCAGAATGACAGAAGATCCGAAGAGATGGAGCCAGCCTTTTGCGGCTCTGCTTGGGGCTTATGACGCACAGCTGGGATTCGGCCTGCCCTCAATTGGCGGTAAGGACAGTATGTCGGGAACATTCCAGGATATTGATGTGCCCCCGACTCTGGTTTCTTTTGCTGTCGATATGGCAACGGAGAAGGATATCATTACCCCGGAACTGAAAAAGGCGGGAAATAAGCTGGTATGGATGAGAATCGAGAAGGATGGATATGATCTCCCTGTTTACGGCCAGCTGATGGATCAGTACGGAAAGTTTGAAAGCGATATACACAATGGCAGAATTGTATCCGCGTATGCTCTGGACCGG
The DNA here is from genome assembly GCF_009680135.1 of Eubacterium sp. BIOML-A2. Classification (NCBI taxonomy): domain Bacteria; kingdom Bacillati; phylum Bacillota; class Clostridia; order Eubacteriales; family Eubacteriaceae; genus Eubacterium; species Eubacterium sp. BIOML-A2. The sequence goes on along the minus strand of NZ_WKZK01000009.1, from coordinate 61,007 downwards.
CACGGTGTGATGGCTGCAGTCAGCAAAATGGCGTTCGGAAACGGGCTTGGGTTGAAGATAGAACACAGCATGGATGCCGGAGAACTGTTTGCGCCGGCATTTGGAGATCTGGTTGCGGAAGTGCCTGCTGATCAGGTGGGAGAACTGGCAATCAGCTATACTGTCATCGGTGAAGTGACAGACGACGGCATATTCAGCTATGGAAACACGGAGATCACTCTGTGCGAGGCGAAGACAGCCTGGACAGAGACTCTGGAGAAAGTATTTGCCACAAGATCTTCTGCAGACAGCAAAGAAGTATTGGAAGACAATTTATATGATACAAAGGATATCCATATCTGCAGCCATAAGATCGGGCAGCCGACCGTATTCATCCCGGTATTCCCGGGAACGAACTGTGAATACGACAGCAAGAGAGCCTTTGAGCGCGCAGGGGCAAAGGTGATAACGAAGGTATTTAAGAATCTGGATGCGGAAGATATCCGTCATTCAGTTGCAGAGTTCGAAAACGCCATTTCACAGGCGCAGATGATCATGTTCCCGGGCGGTTTCAGCGCGGGTGACGAACCGGACGGTTCTGCCAAATTCTTCGCTACAGCCTTCCAGAATGCAAAGATCAAAGAGGCGGTAGAAAAACTGCTCAATGAGAGAGACGGACTTGCCCTTGGTGTGTGCAACGGCTTTCAGGCCCTGATCAAACTGGGGCTTGTGCCTTACGGAACCATTACAGGCCAGAAGGAGGATTCTCCGACACTGACCTATAACACCATCGGACGCCATATCTCAAAGATGGTATACACAAAAGTGGTGACAAATAAATCTCCATGGCTTCAGGAGGCGTCTCTTGGCGGCGTGTATACGAATCCGGCATCCCACGGGGAAGGGCGTTTTGTTGCCAGTGAAGAATGGCTGGATAAACTGTTTGCCAACGGTCAGGTTGCGACACAGTATTGTGACATTGACGGCGTGATCAGCATGGATGAAGAGTGGAATGTCAACGGCTCTTACCGCGCAATCGAAGGAATCACAAGCCCGGACGGCCGTGTCCTTGGCAAGATGGCGCATTCAGAGAGAAGAGACAACTCGGTTGCCATAAATATTTACGGAGAACAGGACATGAAAATCTTTGAATCCGGTGTGAAATATTTCAAATAGATCTAAATTATTCTAAATAAAAGGGGCCGTATCCGCGATATGAAATATTAAAAAATGGGATACGGCCCGTGTTTATAAGGGGTACCATGTGCAGCGCCGGACGAAGTTTCTGATTTGTTAAAAAAATTTGAAAAAATAGGAAAAAAGGTGTTGACATTTGATGAAAAATAATAGTATAATAGCAAAGCGGGTTGCGGGTGAGACAAACACTTAAACGCAGACCGGGAGAATATGGGATCTTAGCTCAGCTGGGAGAGCATCTGCCTTACAAGCAGAGGGTCATAGGTTCGAGCCCTATAGGTCCCATAACTTTCAAATATTTCATATGGCGGAATAGCTCAGTTGGCTAGAGCACACGGTTCATACCCGTGGTGTCGCTGGTTCAAATCCAGTTTCCGCTACTGAGAAGCTTCGGAAATTTCCGGAGCTTTTTTGTGTCTGATTATGGCAATACTTATCTAAGTATGTTAGAATCAGAGAATGAAAAATGAAACGGAGGACAAACAAATGAATGAAAAATCCTGGCTCGTGTTGAGAATTGTAGCCGGCCTGTATGTGATCTATCTGGGGTACCAGATCGTAAGCGGGATGCTGACTGAAAGACCCGAAAACATGGTGTTTATGATGACCGCAGGTATCTTGTTTATTGTGATAGGGGCGGTGATCGTGATTATATCCGCAAAAAGCGTAATCGCAATGAGAAACAAATTGCAGAATGAGGAAGAGACATCTTCAGAGGAAGACAATTCTGCAGATACAATAGAAGCAGATCCTGAGAAGGAGACTTCTTCAGAAGAGGAAGATACCGAGGAGGAGTCTGAAGAGGAAATGCCTTACGAGGAGAAAGATGCAGATTCCAGGGAGACGGATTTTTCAGATGACAGAAAAGCGAATCCAAATGATGACAGTGAGAAGAATAACAGAACGAAAACTGCAGAAGCTATGAAGGACGATGCAGCCCAGGACACAGTTACACCTGCAGATACACTGATAGATCTAAACGGGGATACCACGGAAGAATCAATGGAAGAGACTGACGACGAAGAAAAATAGAATATGAATAAGGAGAGACAGAACATGCGTGTAGGTATGGGATATGATGTACACAGGCTGGTCGAAGACAGAAAGCTGATTCTCGGAGGAGTAGAGATACCATATGAGAAGGGACTTCAGGGGCATTCGGACGCAGATGTGGTTGTACATGCCATTATGGATGCGCTTCTCGGAGCTGCGGCACTGGGGGATATCGGAAAGCATTTTCCGGATACAGATCCGCAGTACAAAGGCATTTCCAGCATCAGGCTGCTGGAGCATGTAGCAGCACTTCTGGATGAAAAGCAGTTTATGATTGAGAACATTGATGCAACCATTGTTGCGCAGCAGCCCAAGATGCGCCCATATATAGATGAGATGATAAAGAATGTAGCGGATGCACTGAATCTTATGCCTGACCAGGTCAATATCAAGGCAACAACGGAAGAGGGGCTTGGATTTACAGGGCGCGGAGAGGGGATTTCCTCTCAGGCGGTGTGTGCTCTGGAAAAGATTATGAACTACAGCAGCTACGATGTGACCCCCAATCCAAATGGATGCGAGGGCTGCAAGGGCTGTCCCAGGAAGTAAGAAAAGAGGGAATATAAAATGCAGCTTCGAAAGCTTGACAGCAGTGAACACAGCAGGACAAGAGCGCTGTGGGAGAAGGTATTTCCGGAAGACAGCAAAGCATTTCTGGACTACTATTACTTTATTAAGACCAGGGACAATCAGATCTATGTAATAGAGGAGGATGGGGCCGTCCGTTCCATGCTCCAGCTCAATCCCTACATGATGAGGATCGGCGGTACACAGCAGTTATGCAATTATATCATTGCCGTGGCAACGGAGGAGGCGTACAGAAAGAGGGGCTATATGGGCCGTCTGCTCAAAGCCTCTATGATGGACATGTATGAACAGAAGCAGCCATTTACGTTCCTCATGCCCGCAGCGGAGGCCATATACAGGCCTTATGATTTCCGGTTTGTCTACGCGCAGATCCAGGAGGAATCCTGCGGAGAGCCAGGTTCCATGAAGGTCACCATGTCGGACGCCGTTTTATCAGACGCCGGCGCGATGGCCGTATTTTTTAACACCCATTTTGCTGCAGAATATCAGGTCTGCGCCGTGCGGGACGACCAGTATTACCAGACGATGATATTCGAGCAGCAGAGTGAAAACGGCGGTGTAAAACTATTAAAGCATGACGACGATATAGTTGGGATGTTCGCGTTTGCCAGAGAAGAGGATACGCTCGAGATCCGTGAGCCTCTGTACCTGCCCGGATTCGAAGCTGAATTCCAGAAAGCCGTATACCAGATGCGGGCAGAACATAGCGCTCCTGCAAAGATATACGCAGACAGAGGACATGTCCGGAGCAGGAAAGTCCCCCTCATTATGGTACGTATTCTTCACCTGGAGACACTTCTGTCATCTATGAAGGCAAAAGCAGGCGAAGCAATAAACTGCTCTTTTGCAGTACTTGATTCCATCATCACAAAAAACAGCAGAGTCTGGAGGCTGAAGAGCAGCGGAGAGAATCCGGATATGCAGGTTTCTGAAACAGAGGACTCAGAGGGAGTACTCACAATAGACGCCCTGACTGCATTGCTGTTCGGGTACCAGACAATAGATGAAATCGGCCGGGAAGAAGGCGTAATACTTACACCACGGCTGAAACAGGAACTGGGAAAATTAGAGCCATTATGCCCCCTCTGCCTTAACGAAATCGTGTGAGCTTGGGGTGCTAGGTTGGGGGGATTGGCGGCGGGGCGCTAAGTAAAAGGTGAGTCCGGTTCGCCAGTCACTGAATCTTCCCAACCGTCAGGATGCACCAGCCTGTCCGGGGCGGGGCGTGTGTGCGGGGGCGGGGAACTTTCCGTGTGCTTACTGGACGCATAGAGTGCGCATTACAAACACTTAATAAAAACCATGCCGGATGGAAAGGAAAAAATCGGCTTACCAAAGCCGATTTTTAGGAGGCCTGAGCCGCGCAATTCATCAGAATTGCGGGGTGAATGCCTCCGGTTCCTTTCCATCCGGCATGGTTTTTATTTAGTGTTTGTTTGCAAACGGACAGCGCCCAGTAAGCACACGGAAAGTTCCCCGTCCCCGCACACACGCCCCGCCCCGGACAGGCGTCCCCCCTCGCGTCCCAAAATTCAGTTGACAAATCCCCCTTTTTTGCATAAGATATATCTATATTGATTTTGTGAAAGGCTATGAACGGAAAGAGTAGCTGATTCTGAGATTGCAGAGAGGGACCATCACCGGCTGTAAGTGGTCCTAAAGGAGGAGTCTGTGAAGTGCGTCCGGGAGCTGATTCTGTAAACGCGGCGGGTGGCTGTGAGTAGCGGAATACGTTTGGCATACGTTACATGCAGTGAGTGAAAGAAGTAATTCTTTTAATAGAGTGGAACCGCGGATATGACTTCGTCTCTAACAGGAGACGGGGTCTTTTTTGTTATAAAGGCTGTTCCTTTGAAATGTCCTGCGGACAGAGTGGATTGAGGGGGTGCCCGGAATGGCCTTAAACTAGAATTTTACAGATAGCTTCCGCTGTAAAGCGCGGATTAAAATGAATACGAAGCTGGTAAACATTGTATGCGATTGGTATGGAGGATCATGAAATGGGAATTATATCTTATATTAAGAATGAGATTCAGGTCATCCGGGAGCGGGATCCTGCAATTAAATCTAATATGGAGGTCTTGCTTTACCCGAGTTTTAAAGTTATACTTAGGTACAGAGTTGCACATAAGCTGTATCTGAAGAAGCATTATTTCCTGGCCAGATGGATGTCACAGAAGGCTGCGAGAAAGACTGGGATTGAGATACATCCCGGCGCCACCATTGGGAAAGGGCTGTTTATTGACCATGGAAGCGGCGTGATTATCGGGGAGACGACGATCATCGGCGACAATGTAACACTTTATCAGGGCGTGACCCTGGGGGGGACGGGAAAAGAGCAGGGAAAGCGGCATCCTACGCTGAAGGATAATGTCATGGTCAGCGCAGGGGCTAAGATACTCGGGTCTTTTACGATCGGGGAAAATTCTAAGATTGGGGCAGGTTCGGTTGTGCTGGAGGAGGTGCCTCCGAACTGTACTGTAGTGGGCGTGCCGGGACGTATCGTGAGGATGGGAGATCAGAAGGTACCAAGGACGGATATGGACCAGATACATCTGCCTGACCCGGTTCTGAATGATATCAGGGAGCTTCAGAATGATAACATACGCCTGTATAAGCAGCTGAAAGAGATGGAGAAGCATATGCGCTGTATGCTGCCGGACAGCGATGAATTTGCGGAAAATACGGAGCCGGCAGAAGCACAGTGCAGCGGATGCAGAGAAAATGAAAAGAAAGAGGAGAAATCAGATGAAACTATATAATACACTTTCTAAAAGAAAAGAAGAATTCGTACCTATAGAGGAAGGCAAAGTCAGAATGTATGTCTGCGGGCCTACGGTTTATAACTTTATCCATATAGGGAATGCAAGGCCGATGATCGTTTTTGACACGGTCAGAAGGTATTTTGAATATAAAGGATACGATGTGAATTTTATTTCCAACTTTACAGATGTAGATGACAAGATCATCAAAAAAGCAATCGAAGAAGGCGTTACTGCGGATGAGATTTCCAAACGCTACATTGCAGAATGTAAGAAAGATATGGAAGGCATGAACGTGAAACCCGCCACAAAGCATCCTCTGGCAACAGAAGAAATCTGTGGTATGGTGGATATGATCGGAGCACTGATCGAGAAGGGATTTGCATACGAGAAAAACGGAACGGTATATTATCGCACGAGAAAGTTCAAAGATTACGGAAAACTTTCCCATAAGAATCTGGATGACCTTCAATCCGGCGGCCGTTCACTCCTCGTAACGGGGGAGGACGAAAAAGAAGATTCTCTGGACTTTGTATTATGGAAGCCCAAAAAAGAAGGCGAACCGGCATGGGAGTCTCCATGGAGCGAAGGACGTCCGGGCTGGCACATCGAGTGCTCTGAGATGTCTAAAAAATATCTGGGGGAGCAGATCGATATTCATGCAGGCGGGGAAGATCTGATATTCCCGCATCATGAGAATGAGATTGCCCAGAGTGAGGCTGCGAACGGCAAAGAATTTGCCCGTTACTGGATGCACAACGCATTCCTGAACATTGACAACAGGAAAATGTCAAAATCATTGGGAAACTTCTTTACCGTAAGGGAGATCAGCGAAAAATATGACCTGCAGGTTCTGCGATTTTTCATGCTCAGCGCGCATTACAGAAGTCCGCTGAATTTCAGCGCAGAGCTTATGGACGCTGCCGGAACGGGACTGGAGAGAATCATAACCGCGGCTGACAATCTAAAATTCCTGAAGGGCAATGCGAAAGTGCAGGATATGACAGACGCGGAGAAGGAAGCATTTGCAAAAACACAGGAATATGTTGACAGCTTTGAGCGGGCGATGGACGATGATTTCAATACGGCAGACGCAATTTCCTCTGTATTCGAGCTCGTTAAATATATCAATACAAATACAGATGGTGAAAGCTCAGCGGAATATCTGCAGAATCTGCTGGATCTGCTTGTTAAGCTGACAGATGTTCTGGGAATCATCGTGGAGAAGGACGAAGAGATGCTGGCAGAAGACATCGAAGCATTGATTGAAGAACGCCAGGCTGCGAGAAAGGCGAAAAATTTTGCCAGAGCAGACGAGATCAGGGACGAACTGCTCTCCAGAGGAATCGTTCTGGAGGATACCCGAGAAGGAGTAAAATGGAAGAAAGCATAAGTTTAGATTTTCATGATTATATAACGGAAGTATTAAATCTTCAAGAGGTGGATGCTGACAGCTATTCACCTCTTGTTCTGGCGTTTATCGGTGATTGCGTCTATGATCTGGTTATCAAGTCTATGATTATCAGCCGGGGAAATAAACAGGTGCATAAACTGCATGAAGAGACAAGCAGATTTGTACAGGCTTCCACCCAGTCGCTGATGATGCGCACAATGCAGCAGCACCTGACAGAAGAAGAGCATGCCATCTACAGAAGGGGCAGAAATGCCAAATCCGTATCACCGGCAAAGAATCAGTCCATCACGGATTACAGGAGGGCAACGGGATTTGAGGCGCTGCTCGGGTACCTGTATCTGAAAAAGGATTATGAAAGGCTCATGGCTCTGGTAAAAGCAGGACTGGACAGCCTGAGTGATATGTAAGCGAAACAGTAAAGTCAAAGACCAGGGGAACATCCGTGATTTCTTTGGATATAAATGGAGAATATAATGCAGGAAAATAATAGAAATGAAAGAGAACAAAACGACAATACGCTGATAATTGAAGGCCGCAATGCAGTGCTGGAGGCTTTCCGGTCAGGCAGGCCGATTGATAAAGTATTCATACTGGATGGGTGCCAGGACGGTCCGGTACGGACAATAGTCAGGGAGGCGAAAAAGCACGATACCATATTAAATTTTGTGGGAAAGGAAAGACTGTCGCAGCTTTCGGAAACAGGCAAGCATCAGGGGGTAATCGCCTGTGCTGCTGCATACGAGTATGCCGATATCGAAGATATGTTTAAACTTGCAGAAAAAAGGGGTGAGGACCCGTTTTTTATTCTGCTGGATAATATAGAAGACCCGCATAACCTGGGAGCAATCATCCGTACAGCGAATCTGGCGGGGGCCCATGGTGTTATCATACCAAAACGCAGGGCAGTGGGCCTGACAGCTGTAGTGGCAAAGACTTCCGCGGGCGCGCTGAATTATACGCCGGTGGCGAAGGTAACAAATCTGGCGAAGACAATGGAAGAATTAAAGGAACGGGGTATGTGGTTCGTCTGTGCGGATATGGGCGGTGAATCCATGTACAAACTGAATCTGACCGGCTCTATCGGACTTTTGATCGGGAGCGAAGGGGAAGGCGTGGGACGTCTTGTAAAAGAAAAGTGTGATTTTATTGCCGCCATTCCTATGAAAGGCGAGATCGACTCCCTGAATGCATCCGTAGCGGCGGGAGTGCTGGCCTACGAGATTGTCCGGCAGAGAATGCGCTAAAAGGACGTGGTTTTCAATAGAGCAGAGGATTACCGTTGGAAAGGAAAAGGCCGATGGAGAAATATGATACAATTGCAGATGAACAGTTGATATTGGAGTTTCGAAAAGGTAATTCGGAAATTATGGATTATCTGATGGTAAAGTATAAATCCATGGTTCGTAAAAAAGCGAGAGCGATGTATCTCATAGGCGGTGAGAATGAAGATCTGATACAGGAAGGCATGATAGGGCTGATTAAGGCAGTTCGGGACTTCAGTCCTTCTCAGGGCGCCTCCTTTGCCAGCTTTGCAGAACTGTGTGTGTCCCGGCAGATGTATACGGCAATAGAGGCATCCAAGAGAAAAAAGCATATGCCGCTTAATTCTTATATTTCCCTGTATGAGGCCGGGGAAGGCACGGATGAGGAAAAAAAGATACCTCTGATTGATACGATAGAACCTGTCGTGGAAAATAATCCGGAGACTTTGTATTTTGGCAGAGAGATGACAGAGGTCTTTGTGGAGGAACTGAAAGGAAATCTCAGTGCCCTGGAAAACCATGTGTTGTATCTGCATCTGATGGGAACGGATTATAAAACCATAGCCGAACTGCTGGGAAAAAGTCCTAAAGCCATAGACAATGCGCTCCAGCGGATTCGGGGAAAGGCTGAGAAACTGCTGGCAAGATAGCGGTTTTTGTGCCTTATATAAGGTATGAGATAGAGGAAAGAATCTGGTAATGACGGAAAGGTCTTGCCAGATTTTTTGATGTTAGAGCCAGATGCCCCGAAACCATCACTTCATCGGCTCCGATGCCGTGCAGCAGGGTGCACGGCACGGTCTGAACGGTAACCAAGCAACTCACTATTTTGAGTAAACAGTATAAAACAGTTGACAACAGTATAATACTGTTATATACTGTTTGTAGACAAAGGAGGGAGAAAATGAAGCTGATAATTAACAATTCTTCCATGCAGCCAATCTACGAGCAGATCGTAGCACAGGTCAGAAATAAGATTATGCAGGGGGAACTTGAAGAAGATACAGCGCTTCCGTCTGTCAGAACATTGGCGAAGGATCTGAGAGTCAGTGCACTGACCGTAAAAAAGGCCTATGATGCCCTGGAACAGGAAGGGTTTGTCGTAACCGTCCATGGAAAGGGAAGCTTTGTAGCCTGTGCGAATCAGGAACTGATGCTGGAGGAGAAGAAGAAAGAAGTGGAAGCCGACCTGGAAAAAGCGATCAGGAAGGGGAGAAGCTGTGGAATGAGCAATGAAGAGATTACAGAGTTATTTCAGATTATCTTGGAGGATTAGCTATGGTATTAAAATTACAAAACGTTGAAAAACATTATGAAAAGTTTGATCTGCAGTGTTCTCTGGAGGTACACAAGGGATGTGTTACAGGGCTGATCGGTCAGAATGGGGCAGGAAAGAGTACCACATTTAAGGCGGTGTTAGGATTAATCGCTATCGACGGCGGGAAGATCGAACTTTTCGGAAAAGACATCAAGAAGATTGGAACGGAAGAAAGGGAAAAACTGGGTGTTGTACTTTCTGACTCGGGTTTCAGCGGTTACCTTTGTATAAAGGACATCATTCCGGTGATGGCCAGTATGTACCCGGGGTTTGATAAAGTGGAATTTGAAAAAAGGTGCAGAACATTCGAGATTCCATTTGATAAAAAAATCAAAGATTTTTCTACCGGTATGAAAGCAAAGCTGAAAGTTTTGGTTGCGATGTCGCATAAAGCCAGCCTGCTGATCATGGATGAGCCGACGGTCGGACTGGATGTGATGGCCAGAAATGAGCTGTTGGATATGATGCGGGAGTATATGGAAGACGGAGAGGGCTCCATTCTGATCAGTTCCCATATATCAAGCGATCTGGAAGGACTTTGCGATGACATTTATATGATTCATAACGGCAGGATTATTATGCACGAAGAGACCGACAGGCTCCTGAGTGACTATGGAGTAATCAAGGTGACTGAAGCACAGTATGAGAAGCTGGATAAGCGTTTTATCATAAAAAGGAAGAGAGAAGGGTACGGCTACAGCTGCCTGACAAATGAAAAACAGTTTTACCTGGATAATTATCCGGATGCCACAATTGAACGCGGTAATATTGATGAAACAATAGCAATGATGATACGAGGTGAAGGAAAATGAAAGGGCTAATAATTAAAGATCTCTGTTTACTAAAAAATCAGCTGAATTTCTTTTATATTATATGTATTGTTGGTATCATGATGGCATTTACAAATATGAATCTGCTATTTATCATGAATTATATTACAATCATTTTCACAATGTTTATACTGACCACCATAAGTTATGATGAACTTGACAATGGAAGAGCGTTTTTATTTACGCTTCCCATTACCAAAAAAGGGTATGTCATCGAGAAATATGTGCTGGGGATTTTGATCGCTGCTGCGGCATGGGTGGTTTCAGGGGGAATCGTATTAGTATTTACCGTACTCCGGCATCCTGGGACAGATATTACGGAAAGCTTGATAAGCATGATGTTTTATCTGATCATTGCAATTGTATTTCTGGATTTCACACTGCCTGTCCAGTTAAAATTCGGAGTTGATAAAAGCAGGATAGCAATTATCGGAGTGGTGGGAGCTGTATTTTTGGTGGTATTTGCCGTGGTGAAGCTTTTGGGGATGATGGGGATAGACCTGGTTCTTATAATTAACAGCCTCCCATCTGCAAGCCTTGCAGGGGCGGCGCTGTTTGCAGGCGTTGGGTGTATCCTGTTGACTGCGGTTTCCTATTTCGCGTCCTTAAAGATTATAGAGAAAAAGCAGTATTGACAAAGGTGGATGGCGGCTATTCCTTACTTTTGCTGGGTACATCCAATCGGTAGTTACTATGCATGGCATGGATCATAGGCCATGCATAGTGATTTGACTTTTGATAAATTTTCAAATATATGTTGACAATCAGACTAGGTTTAGTGTATATTAATATCGTTGCGTAAGTAACGCGCACAGGCTGTCGTGGCTCAGTCGGTAGAGCGTCGCCTTGGTAAGGCGGAGGTCGGCGGTTCGATTCCGCTCGACAGCTTTTCATTCTTTTCAACAGACTCCCTATCGGGAGTATTTTTTTTTGCAGTAATTCCCGTACCACCAAACGAATCAATACGCTGCTCCCATCCCCCGTAAGTATAAGAAATAGTTTACAAGAAAAAACAGGGGACTCAGTACGTCATATTCCCCTGAAAGATATCATCTGTTTTGAGACGTCCTCCCGGACTCACCGGATTGTACTCTATACAGAAACGGAACGCCTGGATTTTATTAATTCCTCTGGGCATGTACCTGCTTGCAACGGCGCTTGCCAGTATTACAAGCTGCATTCTGGGCATGCTGCTCGGCATTCATCCCTTCTCTGGGAAAGATCTCAAAGTTCCTTTACACAGGAGTCGTCTCTGAGATGGTGTACTCCTATGCAGCCGGAACCGCATTTACCATGAAGGCCCTCCACATGATCGTTCTGGTTGGGGAAATTTTGCTCGCTTTTGTACTGTTCCTCGTTTGCTATAAAAAGAACGGGTATGAGAAAGAATAAGATTCGCGAACCGGGAACATCCTTGATGTATCAGCAAATATTAAGCGGCAGGAGTATGCTACAGATCCTCTGAATCCAAAATAATAGTAAAGGGACCGTCGTTGACGAGGCTGACTTTCATCTCTGCCCCAAAACTTCCGGTCTGCACATTGGGTACGGATGCCCTGCATTTTTCTATGATATATTCATAGAGGGCATTCGCCCTGTCAGGCTGGCCCGCTTCTATGAAGCTGGGGCGGTTTCCTTTTTTACAGTTTGCGTACAGCGTGAACTGTGAAATCAACAGAAGGCTGCCTTCCACGTCGGCCAGCGAGAGGTTCGTCTTACCACTCTCATCCTCAAATATTCTAAGTCCCGTCATCTTGCGAACCAGCTTGTCCGCGGTCGTCTCGGTATCTCTGTCGGATACTCCAATCAGTACAAGATATCCCTTTTCAATAGAACCAATTACATTGCCATCCACTGCTACTGATGCCTCAGATACTCTCTGTATCACAAATTTCATTTTTTTATTCCTCCGTTTTTACAAATCATCCAGTATTTATTCTATACTGAAGGCCGGATAAAGTCCAGACGGTATTGAAAAAACCTACGTGTATTTTACCGCGTATTTTACAGCGGCACATGAGACCCGTTTTCTAACCACTTGCCTTCCCTTTTTTACCACATGCGATATTTATATTTACAGGCCGGCTTATTTATGGTTAGATAAATGCGTGGAGAGGGAAATGAGATGAAAATACGAATTGAAATTGATGAGAACTTAACAGAGGAAGAGGTCATTATCAGAAGCAGCAGCCTGAATGACCAGGTACAGAAAGTGCAGAAGGCGCTGAGCGAAATCTCCAGGCAGGAGCAGCGGATCGTATTCTACAAAGAAGAAACAGAGTACTATCTGATGCTTACCGATATCCTTTTCTTCGAGACTGACGGAAAGGCAATCCATGCACATACGGCGGATGACATTTATAAAATCCGGCACCGTTTGTATGAACTGGAGGAAATTCTGCCGGGATATTTCATGAGAGTATCCAAGTCTACGATATTGAACACGAAAAGCATCTATGCAATCAACCGTTCCGTATCCACTTCCTGTGTGGTCCAGTTTAAGGAAACACACAAACAGGTATATGTATCCAGATATTATTACAAGCCGCTTCGCAACCGGCTGGAAGAAAAGAGGTAAAGACATGAAAAAAGAGCGATTATTCTGGGGAATATTTTTTATCATTGGGGCGGTGCTTCTGGTCATCAGCAGGCTGGGGATCCTGAATACGGGGATCAGTATCTGGATGCTGCTTCTGTCTGTGATCTTTGCAGCGACACTGATTAAGAGCGCGATCCACAGAAGCATACCGGGAGTATTGTTTTCACTGGCGTTTCTCTGCATTATCTATGCAGAACCACTGGGAATTACGGCGCTGACCCCATGGACGGTTCTGGGCGCGGCTCTTCTCGGAAGTATCGGTGCGGCATTTTTGTACCGCCCGGAGCGGAGCTGGCATCAGCACAGTACCTACTTTGACGACAGCTTCAGTGAGGTGGAGACGATAGACGGGGATGCGATGAGGATGGAAAGCTCCTTTGGCTCCAGTATTAAGTATATTAACTCCGAAGACTTCAGGGGAGCCGGTATCCATTGTTCCTTCGGCGCCATGAAGGTGTACTTTGACCATGCAGAAGTCCCCCAGGGGCAGGCAGCTGTTAAGCTGGATGTTTCCTTTGGTGGAGTGGAACTCTATATTCCACGCAGCTGGCAGGTAGTAAATCACTTGAGCGCAGCATTCGGTGGAGTTGACGAGAAGGGAAGATGCCAGCCGGACGGTACTGTTTCCCTGGTTCTCAATGGGAAAGTGAGCTTTGCCGGAGTTACAATTATTTATATTTAGTAAAGGCACATGAGAGGAAGTCAGCGAAAGCTTATCCGAATTGGAGAAGCTTTCGCTGGCTTTCTCCTTTTCATGCTGAGGGATGGGATTCCCAAAGAAGACCGAATCAGGAGGGGGGAACGAACAGGCCGGCTGCAGGAGGGTAATAAGTGAAGATGAGAAAGCATACGCCTGTTATCAGGACACATATGAAATAGAAAAAGGCAGGGCCCGACAGTCCGCGGCACTTCGTCCCTGGTTTTGTTTTGAATATTTTATCAAAAAGGGTATGTTCTATATGTCCGGGCAATAGAAGGGAGTGGCAGCGCACATAAAATGCGGTTAAGACGCTGAAGAGAAAGGTCAGTATATCCAGTGTCAGCGTATGGAAGCCCAAAATCCCTGTGTAAGTATAAAAGGCGACAGGAATCAGCCATGTTCCTGCCAGTATGCCGGCCAGATCCGCCCGGATCAGCCGTTGATAGTGTCCCGCCAGGAAGAAGTATTCCGCGGCACAGTATAACAGCATTGGGAAATAAAGCAGCTTCATATGTTCCCAGGTGGATTCATTTACAGGGGCAAAGAGCCCTACAATGAAGTGATTCCCTGTCCAGCCGTAGACGAAATGAAGCAGCGTTCCTGCTGCAGAGACAAAGATGGCTCCGATGATTGTACTTATATAAAGCCGCTTATTTCTTTTGTTAAAAGGTTTCATTAAGGCACCCTCCAAAAGGATATTTTTTCTAATAGTATGTACGGAATAACTGGATATATACGTGGTTTTTCCCGGACGCCACATTTTGTCGATTTTTGTTATAATATGTCGGAAAGTAGAGTGATTTCCATGAGATTATGCTATAATACAAAAAGATTCAGGGGTGATTTTTCGGTGCAGGCTTGAATGAGGGGGGTAATACCATGAAGAGCCTGGACAGAGAAGATCTTGTTCCGTTAAGAAAATGCCTTGATGAACTGTTGGATTTTATTCGTGAACTTCAGATGGAAGAGATTCCATATTTTTACAGGTGTCTTGAAAATATGAAATACAATCTGGAGATCTGTTTTCTTGTACAGTATGAGGGATGGGAACAGATGGAACAGATTTTAATACGGGACTGGAGCGCTGCAAATCATGTGCTGATTGGTATTCCAGGATTCGATTTTGCTGCAAAGAGTGCGGCGGAAAAGGCAGAATTAGACTGCCGGTTTATAGAACTGCTTGCCAATATTGAAACTTTTTTGGCATAGTTAAGCAAGAGTTCCCTGACTTCCAGGGGGAGGGTTCCTGTGTGCCATGGTATGCAAGAGCCGTCCGGATCATATTATGCCGGTCTTCTGTAGGTCTGTGAGAACCAAGATCGAGGAGCAGAGAGAAAAGACAGGAGACTGGCAGAAACCAATGATGTCATAGGCTATAGTCTGCGGCAGGTGTGGAAACACCCACTTCAGAAGCTGAGGATTTAATTGGGGGATGTTACGGAAGCAGCAGTTTTTGTTTATATTCGGTAGGTGTCATGCCGGTATAATTTCGGAAGAGGGAGGAAAAAGTGTTAGGCTTTTGAAAACCGCACAGCAGGGCGATTTCCTTGATGGAGTAATTGGGATTCTCCAGCAGCAGCTGCGATTTGGCGATGCGCAGTTTTAAAAGATAATTGTAAGGCGTTTCCCCGACTGCTTTCTTGAATGCAGTTATAAAATAAGTGCGGGAAAGGCCGCACATGGCCGCCAGTGTTTCTACCTGCAGGTCATCCGCATAGTGCTGGTTCATATAAGAGACTATCTGATAGATTCCCTTTTGATACTGCGGGGGAGCTTTCAGGCGGTCTCTTTTTTTACTAAATTCGCAATCTGTGAACACAGAAGCAATAAGGGCCGAGAGATGAATCAGCTTGGAGAAATCTCGGTCATTTTGTTTGGAAAATTCCTCTTTAAAATAACGTATATAGGTTCCGGCTTCTTTCGTAAGTTCAAAGCTCATATCAAACTCTTTTCCATAGCAGCCTTTTTCCTGCAGGATCTGTTCAAAAAAGTCCTTTTCAATTACAATATTATTATGGGCAATGCTGGAATTGCGGTACCTGTATGCGTGCATCCGGCCGCTCTGCACGGGATATACACAGCCAGCCTCCCCGATATACACAGCGTCTTCATATATGATGAGTGGAAGAGGGCTGTATGGAATCATGAATTCGTAAGCATGATGTGAATGGCAGAACGGACTGGAAAGATACTCAGTCGATTCCCCTGCGGAAGCAATCGATAGGACATCGCAGTAATAATGCTGACAGTTTCTGTTCAGAAAATTTCTATCTCCATAATGTGCACTGAACAGGCATTCTAATTTATCGTTCATAACGGCATCCCCCTTTTTTATAGAATAACATGAATACGAACTGGCAAACATTGGAAGATAATCGAAATGTTAATGTTGTTTCGTAATATTACGATAAATTTCAGAAATTATTTGTTTCTTATTTATAAATTTTTAGCGGCAGTCTGAAACTATTTGCTGTCCCGGTACGTCTAATAAGTGAAAGACAATCATGCCGGCATTGATGAGGGGAAGGAGGTCTTCTGTTGAAATACCTTATTAAAAGAGCACAGAAGCACGACGATCAAGCTTTTGTGGAACTGATCGAACTGGTAAAGCAGGATATGTACAAGACTGCAAGAAGCTACCTGCATAAACAGGAAGACATTGCAGATGCCATACAGGAAACGATTATTACATGCTATGAGAATATCGGCAGGCTGAAAGAGCCCAAGTATTTTAAAACATGGCTGATACGTATTCTGATCAACAAATGTAACGACATTTTGAGAGCCGGAAAACGGGAATATCTCTCAAATACTGTTCCGGAACAGGAGGGTACATGTATGGCGCTTCAGAATTATGAATTTGAAGAACTGATGAAACAGATGGATGACAAGTATCGGATCGTTTTGCTTTTGTATTATTCGGAAGGTTTCAAGATCAGAGAAATTGCACAGATACTGGAACTGGAAGAGAGTACGGTCAAGACAAGGCTGGTCCGGGGGCGCAGGCAGTTTGAAAAAGTATATGGGCTGGAAGTGGCAGTTCAAAGGAGGTAGCAGAGTTGAAGAACGAATATTCAAAAAAGGAAATAGAACGAATTTTACGGCAGGATGTTGAAATCCCGGAGAATATAGAGGCACGGATTCAAGATACCTATGAGCAGCTCGGAATTGGAAAAAAGGTTACGATGAAGTATACGAAGAAGCGCCGTACCTGGGTAGCGGTAGCTGCAGTTGCGGTGATGGCAGCGGGGATGTCAGTTGTCACCCTGGCGGCTAATAAATTTCTTTCTGCAAACCTTGTGGAAAAGGAAGACACTGTGAACTATAGTTTTCATGTGGACCGGGAAAAGGAGGCACATATGATTTCTGTGGAGCCTACCTATATACCGGATGGGTATACGCTGTACGGAGAGGACAGCCCATACGGGGGCAAGTGGCATAATGAGGACAATGGCGGAGGCATCTCCATTATTTCGTATAATGCAGCAGAACTGGACAGTTTGGAGCGCACGGGCGGCGCGGATTTCATGTCCTATGCAAAGGATTCCCACATAGAATCTCTGGATATCAGTGGAATGAAGACCGACGTATTCGTCAATGACAGTTTTTACACAGACAGCGAGGAGACGGTAAAGCGTATTTATCTGTTTAATGAAGAGTATGGATACGGCGTGATGGTGTGGAGCGAAAGTGACCTTCCGGCGGAGGAAGTAATCAAGGTTGCAGAAGGGCTGAAGATTGAGGTTCTGGATGAGACGGTTGCCTATATGACAGACGAAGAACTGAAAAAGTTAGAAGCTGATCAGGAAGCTGATAAACAGAACAGTACCCGGACCTATCAGGCCGGAGTGGCGGCGGACGATATTTATGAAATCGGGCAGGAAATCAAAGATCCTCTTGTTATGGGAGCCGACGGAGAGGAACTGGTACAGCAGGGTATAGTGGATGATGTCCGCTTTACGGTGCTGGATGTGGAGATCCTGGATGCGCTGCCGCTGTCAGAATATCCGGCGGAGAATTTTGTACGCTACGATGAAGTGTCTCCGTGGATGCAGGAAGACGGGACGCTGAAACCCCATGAAAGATATCGGTATACGGTTGGTGAAGATGGTTTAGAATCTCAGGACGGTGTGCTTGAAACCGTACAGTCCAAATATGTTGTTGTTAAGATGAAGGCAAAGAACTATTCAGATACGCAGTCAGAGAGCAATCAGATGATGGGCATTCCAATCGCCCCGGATCTGACCACACTGATTCCGAGAGAAGACGGCAGCTGTGCTTATCCGGCAGATAGTTTCAGAGCGGCGAATGAAGGGTATGGCATGCAGTGGATGTCCAATAATGGCAGCAGCTTCCCATTTTATTTTGACGATATTTATTATACAGAAGGGATTCAGAGGCTGAAATCTGCATTTTTCCGGCCTATAGCAGCAGGCGAAGAGATAGAATATACTCTTGTCTATGTTGCAGACGAAGACCAGCTGGACCATTTGTACCTCTGGTTCTTCGGCGGCACCAGCGGTGTGAATCCGGACGGCAGCATAATTGCATCCCCATACGTAAAGATCGGCTAGAGCATGTCCGGAGAATGAATGAAGAAAGCAGCTGTTTACAGAAAGCATAAAATCTCATATAATAGAAAGACGGGACGGGGAAACATCCTCGTTCCGTCTTTCTATTACAGCTCAGAGTATATCACCTGAATGAACAAACTAATTATATGAGACAGGCAAATGCAGCAGGAGGAGAAACAGATGCCAACATTTTTGGAAGATATCACACCATTTTACGGGACCCATGATAAAAATCCGGCGGGACAGACGCTGGAGGACTTTCTGGAGGACTATGATCCTTATAAATATGAAAAACCAAGCTGTACAACGGATGCGGTTGTATTTTCTCACGACGGTGCGCTGTCGGAATCCCTCGAAGGGCTCAAGATCCTGATGGTGAAGCGCAGCAACCATCCCAGCATTGGCTTCTGGGCACTGCCCGGAGGTTTTATAGAGATGAAGGAGGATCTGGAGGACACGGCGAAAAGAGAGCTTATGGAGGAGACAGGTCTGAAAAATCCTGTCATGGAGCAGTTCGCTACGTTTGGAGCCTATAACAGGGATCCGCGCACCAGAGTCATAACGACAGCCTACATGGCAATGGTGGATGAAAAAGATGTCAATATAAAGGCCGGAGACGACGCGGCCGATGCGGCCTGGTGTAACGTGGAGATGGAACTGGCAGCAGAGAGCAATGAAAAAGAAGCAGTCAGAAGGACCTATATTCTGCATTTTGTGAACAAAGAGAAGTGTCTTGATACAAGGGCCGTGGTAGAACACACGCTGAGGCGGGGCCTGATCAGAGAAGAGCATTTTACAGTCTCCGAGCAGGGGATGATCGCAGTGGACCACGCAGGAATCGTGGCCCAGGCCATGACGATTCTGCGTGGGAGGCTGAAGGAGTAACCATGCGCGGTATAAACGGTGCCAGCACTGCCAATATGCCGGCATCGTTTACCTGTCGTTCCCCTTTTTCTTCCTTTTGCCCGTAACAAACAGTATCATTGCGAGGAAAGCTACCGCTATAAGCATCCAAATCACAAAGATAGCCGTGCTTTGTTTACTGAACATATCATAGTAGCCCTTCAGGTATATGATGACTACGATCCAGGGAAGGATGTAGGTCATGTAGCCCCGGACTTTTTCAGGAAACTTCATTCCCTGGCCGCTGTTGGCCTCCTGAATGAAGTTTTTCCATCCCCAGCCGTTTTTATGGGTACAGAAAAGCAGATAGACAACGGAGCCCAGCGGCAGGATATTGTTTGATACAAGGAAGTCTTCCAAATCCATGATGTTTGTTCCGGTTCCAAGAGGCTGGAAGCCGGACCATACGCTGAATCCAAGGATACATGGAATACTTAAGGCAGCGATCAGCAGGATATTGATCCCGACCGATTTTTTCCTGCTGAAATGAAACAGATCCATTCCAAAGGACACGATATTTTCAAAAACGCCCACAATCGTAGAGAGTGCAGCACAAAACAGAAACAGGAAGAACAGGGACCCCCAAATTCTGCCTCCTGCCATCTGTGTGAAGATATTGGGCAGCGTGATGAATACAAGTCCGGGACCTGCGGCGGGCTCTACGTTAAACGCAAAGCATGCAGGTATAACGATGAGCCCGGCCATCAGCGCTACAAAAGTGTCCAGGATTACGATACTCAGCGATTCCCCTGTCAGAGAACGGGACTTGTCCAGGTAGCTGCCGAAGATAGCCATCCCGCCCATTCCGATGCTGAGCGTGAAGAATGCCTGGCTCATGGCGCCGAAAATAACATTTCCGATTCCGTTTTCCACCATTTTATGAAAATCCGGCACGAGATAGAAGCGCAGGCCTTCGCTGGAACCGCTCAGAGTAACAGAACGGACTGCGAGAACCACCATAATAGCCAGCAGGCAGATCATGGTTACCTTCATAATCTTTTCCACGCCCTTTTGAAGTCCGATACTGCAGATTCCGAAAGCAATCAGAATGACAATGACGGTCCAGAGCATCAAAGTTCCCGGAGACGCCAGCATTTGGTCATAGTTGGCAGTCACCTGTTCCGATACGATACCGGAAAAATCACCTCTGGCCATGCGGAAGCAGTAGTAGAGCATCCAGCCGCCCACCATGGAGTAAAACATGACAAGTATGTAATTGCCGGCGATTGCGAACCAGCGGGTAAAATGCCACCTTGTGCCGTCCGGTTCCAGGGCGTTATAGGAAGTGGCGATGCTTTTCTGGCTGGCTCTTCCAACACTGAACTCACACACTATAATAGGAAGACCCAGGATCGCCAGGAATATCAGATAGATCAGAATGAATGCCGCTCCCCCAAATTTACCGGCCATGTACGGGAATTTCCATACGTTCCCCAGTCCGATGGCGCATCCAGCCGATACGAGAATAAAGCCAAGACGGGACCCAAATTTTTCTCTTTTCATAAACAACCTCCCAAATTATCTGAAAAAGGAGTGCAAGGGGGTCAGACCCCTCTGCAGAGGGGTCTGACCCCCTTGCACTCCTTTTTCGCTTTAAACCATAACAGTATATCATATTTCCGATGAAAGTGAAATGAAAATATTGGGCGGCAGTCCTTGTCGTGGTATACATTTTATGGTAAGATAATTGGCAGAATGTTACTACTTGAGGAGGAAACTATGGAAAACGAGACAGTTTCAAAGAATTTTATTGAGCAGGAGATAGACAAGGATCTGGCCGAGGGTGTGTATGACCATGTCTGTACGAGATTCCCGCCGGAACCAAACGGTTACCTGCATATCGGACATGCCAAGTCTATTCTTTTAAATTACGGACTGGCGCAGGAATATGGCGGACAGTTCAATATGCGCTTTGATGACACAAACCCTACAAAGGAAAAGGTCGAATTTGTGGATTCTATCAAGGAAGATATTAAGTGGCTGGGGGCAGACTGGAAAGATCATCTGTATTTTGCATCCGATTACTTTGAACAGATGTACGAGTACGCGGTTAAGCTGATTAAAAAAGGAAAGGCCTATGTCTGTGACCTGACACCGGAAGAGATCCGCGAATACAGGGGAACCCTGACCGAACCCGGCAAGGAAAGCCCTTACAGGAACCGTTCGGTGGAGGAGAATCTGGAACTTTTCCAGAATATGAAGGACGGCATGTATGCGGATGGGGAGAAGGTCCTTCGTGCAAAGATTGATATGGCATCACCGAATATAAACATGAGAGACCCGATTATTTACCGTGTCGCCCGTATGAGCCATCACAACACAGGAGATAAATGGTGTATTTATCCGATGTACGATTTTGCGCATCCGCTGGAGGATGCGATCGAGGGAATCACCCATTCCATCTGTACGCTGGAGTTTGAGGATCACCGCCCGCTCTACGAATGGGTGGTAAAGGAATGTGAGTTTGAACAGCCCCCGAGACAGATTGAGTTTGCAAAGCTGTACCTTACAAATGTCGTGACCGGCAAGCGGTATATTAAGAAGCTTGTGGAGGACGGCATAGTAGATGGCTGGGATGATCCGCGTCTTGTGTCAATCGCAGCTCTGCGCAGAAGAGGATTTACACCGGAGTCCCTTAAGCTGTTCATTGAGATGTGCGGGGTATCCAAGAGCCAGAGTTCTGTGGATTATGCGATGCTGGAATACTGTATCCGTGAGGATCTGAAGATGAAGAGGCCGCGTATGATGGCTGTGCTGGATCCGATTAAGCTGATCATCGACAATTACCCGGAAGGACAGGTTGAATACCTGGACGTGGCAAATAATCTGGAAAACGAGGAGCTTGGAAGCAGGAAGGTTCCCTTCTGCAGAGAACTTTATATTGAAAGAGATGACTTTATGGAGGAACCTCCGAAGAAGTATTTCCGGCTGTTCCCGGGCAATGAAGTCCGCCTGATGCACGCTTATTTTGTAAAATGCGAGAGTTTTGTGAAGGATGAAAACGGAAAGATTACGGAAGTCCACTGCACCTATGACCCGGAGACAAAATGCGGCAGCGGTTTCACGGGCAGGAAGGTCAAGGGCACGATCCACTGGGTTCCGGCTCCCTATGCCGTGAAAGCCGAAGTGAGGTTATATGAGAATCTGGTAGACGAGGAAAAGGGCGTTTACAATAAGGAAGATGGTTCACTGAATCTGAATCCGAATTCTCTCACTATAGTGAAAGACTGTTTTGTAGAACCAAGTTTTGAAGATGCGGCACCTTATGACAGCTTCCAGTTTGTCAGAAACGGGTATTACTGCATAGATGCAAAAGATTCCAAGCCGGAAGCTCTTGTATTCAATCGTATAGTTTCGCTGAAAAGTTCTTTTAGATTACCAAAATAAACAGGAAAGGGGCAGGTCTATTAATCAGACCTGTCCCTTTGGCAATAGGGATTTCCGGGGAGCCCCGGTGTTGGAGGCATGATATGAACGAACTAACAATAAATCTTCAGAGTAAATCGAATATACCGCTGTACGAGCAGATTTACAGCTATATAAAAAAGGACATCCAGAGCGGCCGGATACAAAGCGGGGAAAAGCTTCCGTCCACCCGTTCCCTGAGCCGTTATCTGGAAGTAAGCCGGAGCACGGTAGAACTGGCATACGAACAGCTTCTCTCGGAAGGGTATGTGGAATCGGAACCGTACCGGGGCTTTTTTGTAGCGCAGATTGAGGAATTATATCAGTTGAAACAGAGCCCAAAGAGAATCCCGGGAGGACCCGTACGTGAAGAAAAGCGGTATTTGTATGATTTTACCCCAAACGGCGTTGATCTGAACAGCTTTCCTTATAATGCCTGGAGGAAGCTGTCCAGGGACTGCCTGATGGATGACCGGGCGGAGATGTTCCGTCTTGGTGAGCCGCAGGGGGAATACGGCCTTCGGGAAGCGATCTGTGACTATCTGCATCAGGCAAGGGGCGTGAACTGCCAGCCGGAACAGATTATCGTAGGAGCAGGAAATGACTACCTGCTTATGCTTCTCACGACGGTCATCGGCCATGAACACAAGGTGGCGCTGGAAAATCCCACTTATAAGCAGGCATACCGGCTGTTTAAAAACCTTTCCTATGAGGTCTGTACAGTTGATATGGATTCCAGGGGAATGGAGATCACAAAACTGACGGAATCTAACGCGGACATAGCTTTTGTCATGCCTTCCCATCAGTATCCCCTTGGAATCGTCATGCCGATCAAACGAAGGCTGGCACTTCTGAAATGGGCGAATGAGCAGGAGGGGCGCTATATCATAGAGGACGATTATGACAGTGAATTCCGCTATAAAGGTAAGCCGATCCCGGCGCTGCAGGGATATGACAGCTGTGATAAGGTAATATATATGGGCACCTTTTCAAAATCCATTGCTCCCGCAATCCGAATGAGCTACATGGTGCTTCCCAAATCCCTGTTGGTCTTGTATCAGGAAAAAAGCAGTTTTTTAAATTCTACCGTTTCCAAGGTAGATCAGCTCATTCTTCAAAAGTTTATCGAAGAGGGATACTACGAGCGGCATCTGAATAAAACAAGGGCCTTGTATAAGAGCAGACATGACACGCTTTTAGGGTGCCTGAAAAGCCTCCAGGACCGCTGTGAAATATCCGGGGAGAATGCCGGCGTGCACCTTCTGCTTCATTTTCATAATCATATGACAGAAGAAGAGCTGACAGCTCGGGCGGCCCAAAAGGGCGTCAGGGTTTACGGGCTGACGGAATATTATATAGAACCGCAGGCGGGAAAACAGGCGACCATCCTGCTGGGCTATGCCAATATGAATGAGGAGAAGATACAGGAAGCGGTCAGGATACTGGATGAGGCGTGGAAATAGAAAAAGAACCTGCGACAATAGTCCAGGTTCCGTGAGATATGAAATCTATTTTTTTTCTTCGACAGGAGCTTCGGCAGATCCTTTTTCTTCCTTGTCAGTTCCTTCCGATTTGTTGTCGGAAGCAGCATCAGATGTTCTGTTCAGCGGAACATATTCCCTGTCAGGAACGGGCTCCAGATCGCTGTCCAAGTCAAAATCATCCTCTTCTGTATCATCCTGGCTGTCATCACAGCTACCGTCACAGCATCTGCCTTTACAGAAATAAGCTATGATAAGGCCAATTGCAGAACCAATAGCTGCAAGACTTATGAACCATTTTAAAAACTTTTTCAATGTATAAGTCTCCTTTCTATGGGATAATAACTAAACTCATTTTCTATTGTAATACTTTTTGGACGCAATTACAACAATGTACTCAAAATTGTGCTCAAAAAATAAACTGCTGCAGACGTATTAATCATTACGATTCACAGCTATGAATAGTAACTATTAATCTACCATTCGTCCGTAGAATGTGTTAAACTGTTAAAGTATAAGCCAATTGAGGAGTGTGTGAGGGATTATGGAAAATAAAACTGCAGAAAAGGCGAAGAAAGGGGCGCTCAGTATTGTATTCAGCCGGACGGCTTTGATCCTGCTGCTCGTAGTAGTACAATTTTTGCTGATGCTTGGGATAGCAACGTATCTGAGAGATTATGTTGTATACGTATACAGTGCCATGAATATTCTGGGCGCCGTGATTGTGATATATATTATCAACCAGAGAGGGAATCCGGCATTCAATATGACCTGGGTGCTTTTGATCCTGATTTTTCCGGTGTTCGGATGCCTGTTCTATCTTTATGTCAAGTCCCAGCTGGGTACCAGATATATCGGAAAACGCCTCGGCAGGCTGAAACTGGATACATGGCAGTATATGGAACAAAAGCAGGAGATTATAGACGATCTGCGTCTGAGCAAGCCTGCCAATGCGAATCTGGCACACTACATGAAGCACCAGCTTGGGTTTCCTACATACAGAAATACAAAAGCAACTTATTTTGCATGCGGGGAAGAAAAGTTTTCCGTTTTATTAGAGCGTCTGGAGAAGGCGGAAAAATTCATCTTTTTGGAATACTTTATTGTAGAAGAGGGATATATGTGGGATTCTATACTCGATATTCTGAAGCGTAAAGTGCAGGAGGGCGTAGAAGTACGTTTCATGTATGACGGAATGTGCAGCATTTCCCTTCTTCCCTATAATTATCCTAAAACGATAAGAAAGTATGGCATCCAATGCAAGATGTTCAGCCCCATACGTCCGGTGCTGTCTACCACGCAGAATAACAGGGATCATCGGAAGATCTGTGTGATAGATGGAAAAACCGGTTTTACAGGAGGCATCAATCTGGGAGATGAGTATATCAACCGGAAAGTTCGTTTCGGGTATTGGAAGGACACTGCGGTCATGCTGGAGGGGGATGCAGTGCAGAGCCTGACCATGCTGTTTCTTCAGATGTGGAATGTGACCGAACTAAAGCCGGATCAGTATAAAAACTATGTAACACCCATGTCGGCCGAACTGCACCGCGAACTTGGCTTCATGATTCCATACGGAGACAGTCCCTACGACAACGAAGATGTGGGGGAAGAAGTCTATTTCCATATTCTGAATCATGCTAAAAAATATGTCCATATCATGACTCCGTACCTGATTCTGGACAATGAAATGCTCGATACATTGACAAGAGCGGCCAAGAGCGGGATAGAAGTATGCATAATCATGCCGCATATTCCGGACAAGTGGTATGCATTTGCAGTTGCCAAGACTTATTACCGGGAATTAATAGAAGCAGGCGTTCAGATCTATGAATTTACTCCCGGTTTTGTACATGCAAAGATATTTGTCTCAGATGACGACACGGCAACCGTGGGGACCATCAACCTGGATTATCGGAGCCTGTATCTGCATTTTGAGTGCGGCGTCTTTATTTACAACAATCCGGTTGTCAGAGAGATAGAGTCAGATTTCCAGAAAACTCTGGAAAAATGCCAGAGAATTTCCATAGCGGACTTGAACAAGACCGGCCCGCTTATGGCCATTTGCGGAAGAGTACTCCGGCTGATTGCGCCTTTAATGTAAAGTATTGCCGGGCAAAAAGGGATAGACCTCGATGTAAGAGGGGCTGTCCTTTTTTTCTGTCCTTTTTTGGTAAAATAATAATTTACATATTGGGAAAAATATAGTATAATTCATTAGGCGGTTCATTTATAAGGATTGCTAATGGTGACTTATAAGCAATAATACACACAGGAGGGTTTGACATGGTAAAAGCAGTAGTAGGTGCTAACTGGGGTGATGAAGGAAAAGGCAAGATTACAGACATGCTTGGAAAAGAATCCGATATCATTGTCCGTTTTCAGGGAGGAGCAAATGCAGGCCATACGATCATAAATGATTATGGGAAATTTGCACTGCATACGCTGCCATCCGGAGTATTTTATAACCATACAACCAGTATCATCGGCAATGGCGTTGCACTGGATATTCCAGTACTGTTTAAGGAAATCCAGTCAATTGTAGACCAGGGGGTTCCGAAGCCGAAGATTCTTGTGTCCGACAGAGCACAGATTATTATGTCCTATCACAAAAACTTCGATTCATATGAGGAGGAGAGGCTTGGCGGGAAATCGTTTGGCTCCACAAAGTCGGGGATTGCGCCGTTTTATTCTGACAAATACGCAAAAATAGGCTTTCAGGTAAGCGAATTGTTTGATGATGAACTGCTCAGGGAGAAGGTTGAGCGTGTGGCGGAACAAAAGAATGTTCTGCTGGAGCACCTATACCACAAACCACAGATCAATCCTGCGGATATATATAAGGAACTGAAAGAATATAAAGAGATGATAGAACCTTATGTGTGCGATGTCTCTCTGTATCTTTACAATGCTATGAAAGACGGGAAAAATATACTGCTGGAAGGACAGCTGGGATCACTCAAAGATCCTGACCACGGAATCTACCCAATGGTCACTTCCTCTTCCACGCTGGCGGCATTTGGCGCCATAGGGGCAGGTATTCCGCCTTATGAGATCAAACAGATTATCACGGTATGCAAGGCTTATTCCAGCGCAGTCGGAGCGGGTGCATTTGTCAGCGAGATTTTTGGAGATGAGGCAGATGAGCTGAGACGGCGCGGCGGTGACGGCGGTGAATACGGTGCAACCACAGGACGTCCGAGACGTATGGGCTGGTTTGACTGTGTTGCCTCCAAATATGGCTGCAGACTGCAGGGAACAACAGATGTGGCCTTTACCGTACTGGATGTCCTGGGCTATCTGGATGAGATTCCAGTCTGCGTGGGGTATGAGATCAACGGTGAGGTTACAACAGATTTTCCGGTAACCCATCTGCTTGAAAAGGCAAAACCGGTGCTTAAGACACTGCCGGGATGGAAAACGGATATCCGCGGAATTAAGTCATATGAAGATCTTCCGGAAAATTGCCGTAATTACATTGAGTTTATTGAGAAAGAGATTGGCTACCCGATCACTCTGATCAGCAATGGGCCGGGCAGAGAAGACATCATTTACCGTAATATAATATCAGAGTAGCAGTGCAGCAGGATTTTATTTTTTAAAATCCTGCTGTATTTTATGATATAGGTAATTCCTCTGGAATTTCCTATATCATAAAAACCCTTCGGGGGATGCACACGCTGCGATAAGGTATATAGCCGCAAAGCGGCATCGCGGCGGCGCCAAAGCGTGCAGGCCCCTTATGAGTGAGGGGGGGAGTTGGGGTGGGCTTGCCCACTTTGTTCTAGTCAGGCAGATTCCGCAGAAGACCGTTATATCGAAAATTAACTGCATAGTTGTACAATTTCTTATAAGAATTAGATAATAAAATCTTTATATTTCTGCCATAACTCTGTCACATTTACACAGTAGAATATACATATGCCAAAAGGGGTGATGTATACCGGTAAAGCAGCCGCAGAAATTCGTTCTGAAGTAAGCCCCCGGATTACATTATTTGGCATATTTACGGGTGAGTATACATATAATAATAAGGCTGAGGCTTATAAGAAAAGGAGGTATTTTTATGCGTCAGAGCAACAATGAAAGAACTCAAGAGATAATTTCGATGGAAGAATACCTGGAGAGAAGACAAGAAAAAAGAAGAACAGAATTCATGAAAGAACCGCAAAAAAGAAGAGCAGCAGAATGGAGCGCTGCCCTGGAAATTGCAACATTATTCGTGTAGAGGGCTATTGATCCTCATCTGAGTCATCCGGTTTTTTCTTTTGGGATAAACGATAAACTAAAGTGTAGGCATACAGCAGAACAGGCAGTAATATCGTAGCAGCAATGGAAGCTTTCAGCAGGCCCGAGGATGCGGAACGGTCAACAAAAGCAAAAATCAAAGTACTGCCATACAGACATAGGAGAAGAACGGCACCGATCAGTGCTAAAATACGTTTCGATTTTTTCATTATAAATCCTTTCTATCATACATAATAAGATAGTTTTATTATAAGCGAAACAAAGACGTATTTCAAATAAGATTTCGGCAGTTGGTGCTTTTTGTGAAAAGCATCAATGTGAAATGTGAAACGGGATGTCCAGGCAGGCGTATCTGCCCGGAATGTCCCGTATTTTGTTTTTACTGTATAGGGGGCAATTGGGGAACAGTTCTGGCCTGCCCGAACTATTACATAATTGAAATCCTGTAGTAGAGGATTGACCATAAATTCTTTACTAACCGTAAATTTTGTTATATAATGGGGACACGAGCGAAATTTTGAAAAAAGGAGTTATATACAATGAGTGAAAAAAGTTTACTGGATCAATGGCGGGATATAGCCTATAACAAGGAGCTTACAAAAAACCAGCTGGAAGAGTTCTGGGGCGGCTATTTTGATATTGAAAAGGGAATTTATGAACAACTTCTGGAGACACCGGATGAGGAAGTAAAGGGAACCGTAGAAGAGCTGGCTGCAAAATATGGACAGGACGTTATGACGATGGTTGGATTTTTGGACGGCATCAATGACAGCCTGAAGGTACCGAATCCGATTGAGACGATGACAGAAACAACAGAAGTCAGCTTGGCTTTTGATAAGGAAAAGTTATACAAGAACATGGTGGATGCAAAGGCAGAGTGGCTGTACGAGCTTCCCCAGTGGGACAAGATCTTCGATGAGGAGTCAAAAAAGCGTCTGTTCCGCGAACAGAAACAGTCAGGAACTGTCCGTAAGGAAAAGAAGATTGGAAGAAATGATCCATGTCCATGCGGCAGTGGCAAGAAATATAAAAAGTGCTGTGGTAAGAACGCCTAGACTATGAAGCGGGGCGGCATACTTCGGCAGTATATTGTAAAAGAAATCCTCTGGGCACGGAAGCCGGAGGATTTTTGAATATCTGATTATAACTGGGAGAACTTAATGAGAATTTATTATTTGATAACCGGAGTTTTTTGCATCATGTATTATCTGGTGATGTATCTGTACACAAGAAAATGGGCCTCAACCTTTTCTCTGTTCTGGCCTGCTGCCGGGGCGCTGCACCTGCTACTGGCCTATCTTGATCCGGGAGGAACCGCCGGACAGCTTTTGTCCGTCATTGTGCTGATCTGCTGGGCTGTCTTTCTCTATACGGAGGCCTGGATCTGCAGGGCCATGCTGAGAAGGATCAAAGAAGAGGTGCCCTGTATTATCATTCTTGGAGCACAGGTAAGAGGAACCCAAATTACAAATTCCCTGAAACGCAGACTGGATGCTGCATTGGTTTACCTGGAGCAGTATCCGGAGACAAAGGCAGTTGTATCCGGAGGGCAGGGGAAAGGCGAGGACATAACAGAAGCGGAGGCAATGGCCGTGTATCTGGAACAGCAGGGGATTGACAGGAACAGAATTTTTCAGGAGGACAGTTCCACATCCACCTGGGAAAACATGAAAAACAGCGGCAGGATGATTGGAGATCTTGAACAGCCGGCTGCAGTTGTGACTAATAATTTCCATCTGTACCGCGCGCTGTTGATTGGGAAAAAGGCAGGTTTCACAAACCTTAAGGGAATCGCAGCAGGCTCAAATCCGGTTCTGCAGCTGAATTATCTTGTGAGGGAATTTTTTGCAGTTCTCTGGATAAAGATACGGCAGTAACATAAAAAGCATTGGATCCAAAACAATAAAAAATTAAAACAGTGCTTTGACAAAATAAAAAAATCTGTTAAAATAGAAATGGAATGAAGAAAAAGGCCATAATCCCCATATTCGTATATATGGCATATGATACCAATAGAAATAAGTCTTTAAGGCGTAGTCTATGAGTGTAAATTCAAAGATTATACGCCTTTTTCTTATATCTGCAGAATAATGCAGGACAGCAAATATGAGAAGGAGGGCTTATTATGCCAAAAACAAAATTTCAGCGGATTCTATATGGGGCACTCATGTCCATAACCATGGCTTATGGTATGGAAGTATACAATGTTGCAATTAAACAGGGGTATCATACAATGGCAGGCAGTTTCAGTAATATGACAAATCACGTTTTTCTGGAGGCGCTTATAGAAGTTTCGTATATGTGGATCCTTGTGTTTATCTTTTCAAATCTGTGGGGAAACAGAGTTGGACGCAAGCTCGCCGGAAAAATCGTTCGTCCTGAAATCGATAATCCATTTTATATGACACTTATGATGTCCGGATGTACAGTTTTGATTATGTGTCCTACCATGAGTTTGGCGGCATCCATACTGTTTAATATTATCCTGGGGCATGCGCCCGTGAGCCAGCTGCCGGCCATCTGGGCAGGGACACTGCTGAAGAATTTTCCCATGGCACTGCTTTGGAATCTGTTTGCAGCAGGACCGCTGACAAGGCTGCTATTCGGAGCATTCATGAAAATCAGGCACCCGAAAATTGCTGGAAATACGGCCGGATTAGATATAGAAAATATGGTTGACAAAAATAACCGTGATGTTATAATGAGTTTAGATTCAACAAGATAAGCCCACCTCTATAGGGGAGAGATGAATCACGAAAAACAAGAATAACGGCAATGGCGGGCGGAGAGGAATTGGTATCTCCCACAGACATTGTAGTCGTACTTTGTGAAATTACCTGACATGGATGGAAACATAATAATAACACGCAGACGAGACGAGTAGAGTGTGGAAGAGCGCCAGAGAGGGGAGCCAAGGCTGAAAACTCCCTGTTTCGGAAGCATTTGAAAACTACCTCCGAGTGGCTGAAAACAGTCCGGTGATTCCGTTATCATCATGAATAAAGTGGTTCTGGTATCAGTATACCAGCACAAATAGGGTGGAACCGCGAGAACTTTATAGACTCGTCCCTTTCTGCAGTTTTCTGTGGAAAGGGATTTTTTATATTCTATAATAAAAAATTTTAAATAATGTATTAGGAGGAAAAGAAAATGAAGATTTCTTTAAAAGACGGTTCAGAGAGAGAATACGCGGGCAGCAAGTCCGTGATCGAAATAGCCTCTGATATCAGTGAAGGGCTTGCACGCATAGCAACAGCCGGAGAAATAAACGGAGAAACAGCAGACCTGCGGACTGTGGTTGACAGTGACTGTGATCTGAATATTCTCACGTTTCAGGATGAGAAGGGAAAAAGTGCATTTTGGCACACCGCTTCACATATTATGGCACAGGCCGTTAAAAGATTATATCCGGATACAAAGCTGGCAATCGGACCTTCCGTGGCAGACGGTTTTTATTATGATATTGACCGTGAAACACCGCTCACAGCGGATGATCTTGATAAAATCGAAGCGGAAATGAAAAAAATTGTGAAAGAAGCGCTGCCTATCGAACAATTTACAAAACCGAGGGCAGAAGCAATCGCATATTTTAGAGAAAAGGGAGAACCATATAAAGTAGAATTAATTGAAGATCTTCCGGATGATGCTGTGATCAGTTTTTATTCCCAGGGCGAGTTTACAGACTTGTGTGCAGGACCGCATCTGATGACGACAAAACCGGTAAAAGCTTTTAAGCTGACAAGTCTGGCCGGAGCTTACTGGCGGGGCAGCGAAAAGAATAAGATGCTGCAGCGGATCTACGGAACCGCATTTCCGAAGAAGGCAGAGCTGGATGAGTATCTTACCATGCTGGAGGAAGCGAAGAAGCGTGACCACAGAAAGCTTGGAAAAGAGCTGGGCCTATTTATGATGAGGGATGAAGGCCCTGGTTTTCCGTTTTTCCTTCCAAAAGGAATGGTTCTGAAGAATACACTTTTGGATTACTGGCGCGAGATACATCAAAGGAACGGCTATGTGGAGATATCCACCCCGATCATGCTCAGCCGTCATCTTTGGGAGACTTCCGGCCATTGGGACCATTACAAGGATAATATGTACGCAACGGTGATCGATGAAGAAGATTTTGCGATCAAACCGATGAACTGCCCGGGTGGAATATTGGTCTATCAGTCGGAGCCGCGGTCTTATCGTGATCTGCCCCTGAGGA
Source organism: Eubacterium sp. BIOML-A2 (assembly GCF_009680135.1). Taxonomy (NCBI): domain Bacteria; kingdom Bacillati; phylum Bacillota; class Clostridia; order Eubacteriales; family Eubacteriaceae; genus Eubacterium; species Eubacterium sp. BIOML-A2. Next base: position 28,487 of record NZ_WKZK01000009.1, on the reverse strand, counting down.
TGGGAGAGCTGGGTCTGGTTCACAGGCACGAAAAGTCCGGGCAGCTCCACGGTCTGATGAGAGTACGCTGTTTTACCCAGGACGATGCTCATATCTTTATGATGCCGGAACAGATACGTGATGAGATTAAAGATGTTGCCAGGCTAATCGACGAAGTATACAGTCTGTTTGGGTTTAAGTACCATGTGGAACTTTCCACACGCCCGGAAGACAGCATGGGCAGCGATGAAGACTGGGATATGGCAACGGATGCGCTCAGGGGCGCACTGGATGATCTTGGCCTTTCCTATGTGGTGAACGAGGGTGATGGTGCGTTTTATGGACCAAAGATCGACTTCCACCTGGAGGACTCCATAGGAAGGACATGGCAGTGTGGAACCATTCAACTTGATTTCCAGCTGCCGCTGCGCTTTAACCTGGAGTATACCGGCGCTGACGGCGAGAAGCACAGGCCTATTATGATCCACCGCGTTGCATTTGGCTCCATAGAACGGTTCATTGGGATTCTGATCGAACATTTTGCGGGCGCATTTCCGACATGGCTGGCTCCGGTTCAGGTTCGGGTACTTCCGATATCCGACAAATATATGGATTATGGCAGAAAAGTACTTGAGGTTCTTAATAAATCCGGGATCCGGGCTGAAATTGATACCCGGGCCGAAAAAATTGGTTATAAAATCCGGGAAGCCCAGATGCAGAAGATTCCTTATATGCTTGTGGCAGGCGCAAAGGAAGAAGAGAACGGGCTTGTATCTGTGAGAAGCAGATTTGCCGGCGACGAGGGTCAGAAGAGCCTGGATGAATTTGTTGCTTCTATTTCCAGTGAAATTGCCGAAAAGACAGTTCGCGAGGCAGTAAAACAGGAATAATCTAAAGGGAGGCAGGGCATAATGATACTGATTTTATTATAAAAAGGAGGTATGATCATGCCAGAATTAAAATGTACCGTGCAGACATGTGTGCACAATAAGCAGTTTTTATGTGATCTTGACAAAATCGAGGTAGGCGGAAGCAACGCAAAGACACCCAGAGAAACATGCTGTGACAGTTTTCAGGAGAGAAAGAATGACAGCTCTACTAACAGTTATTCCAACAGTTATTCAAACAGCTACAGCGATGTAAACGGAAAGGCTTCAGATCGCAGCAATATCGATTGCAAGGCAGTAGAATGTATGTATAACTGTAACTGTGAATGCCACGCAGGAAAGATCAGTGTAGAAGGCAGCAATGCCTGTCATTGCGAGGGTACAGAATGTGCCACATTCAAATGTAAAGGTTGAGAAAATTAAACTCCGCACTTGGAAAAAGTGAAGCAGGAAGAGCAGGTATCCGGGTTAGAAACCGGTATACCTGCTCTTCTTGGTTGACTTGAGTACCTGCTAGGCGTTATAATCATAATATCTGCATAAAAATTGGAAGGACTCTGATGTGAATGAGTAAAGAAAAACAGAATCAGGTGTATAAAAAAACAGAAGAAAGCAGCGGATATTACGCAAAACGGCCTTCTTTCGGACAAAACGGACCATCAAAACTGAGGCAGAAGTTCAGCCGGGGGATGACTATTTTTGTAGTGATCGCTGCCTGTATCCTCTTTTATTTTGCGCTGTTAAGGCTGCCCGCGATTTCAGAAGTCCTAAAAGAAATATTCAGGGTCTTAAAACCAATTGTTTATGGACTTGCAATTGCATATCTTCTGAATCCGATCGTTAAGTTTGTTGAGAGGCATTTAAAACCTTTTCTGGAAAAGAAATTACATGATCAGAGACGGATTCATGCGCTTTCAAGAGGCGCAGGAATCTTTGCGGCGGTTCTGGTGCTGCTGTTTATTATTGTCGCATTATTTAATATGATGATACCGGAATTATACGGAAGTATCAGGGATATGATTCTCACGGTACCAAGCCAGCTGAACCAGCTGGTGGACAAGGTTATGGAGATGAATTCACAGGATTCCACACTCGGCCAGCTTTTGAGCAATGTCTTAAAGGAAGCCACAGACTTTATACAGAACTGGATGCGCACCGACCTCCTGAATCAGATTAATGTCGTTATGTCGAATCTGACCGTAGGAGTCATCAATATTGTCAGCGAACTTCTGAATCTGGTCATCGGAATCATCATATCCATCTATGTACTGTTCAGCAAAGAAAAGTTCGCAAGACAAACCAAAAAACTGGTCTATGCAGTTTTAAAACCCTCTCACGCAAACATGCTTCTGCATCTGACCATTAAGAGCAACGAGATATTCGGGGGATTTATTATTGGTAAGATTATTGACTCGGCAATCATAGGAGTCCTTTGTTTTGTAGGGCTTTCCATGCTGAAGATGCCATATACGCTTCTTGTCAGTGTGATTGTTGGCGTTACGAATGTGATCCCGTTTTTTGGGCCTTATATCGGCGCAATACCGAGCGCAGTACTGATTATGCTCTCAGATCCAAAGATGGGGATTTATTTTATTATATTTGTACTGGTTTTGCAGCAGCTGGACGGAAATGTAATCGGGCCGAAAATACTGGGCGATTCCACAGGGCTATCCGCGTTCTGGGTCGTATTCGCAATCCTACTGGGCGGAGGCCTGTTTGGTGTCATCGGCATGATTTTGGGCGTGCCTACTTTTGCGGTTATCTACTATATAATAAATATGCTGATCAACCATATGCTTGAGAAAAAGAAACTGCCCACTGATACCGCGGCGTACGGAGAAATGAGCTATGTAGAAGCCGACGGGACTTATGTACATTCAGACGATAATGAAACAAATAAAGAAAAAGGGGAATAAAATATGCCAATACGAGTACAAAATGATTTACCGGTAAAAGAGATTTTAGAGCAGGAAAATATATTCGTGATGGACGAATCCCGTGCGGCGCACCAGGATATCCGCCCGATCAGTATCGGCCTTCTGAACCTGATGCCGCTCAAAGAGGATACAGAACTGCAGATCCTGCGCTCGCTTTCCAATACGCCTCTGCAGGTAGACGTGACTTTTGTGCGGGTGAGCAGCCATGTGTCCAAAAATACGTCCACCAGCCACATTTACAAGTTTTATGAGGCGTTTGAGACGATCAAAAGCCAGAAATTTGACGGTTTTATCATAACAGGCGCACCGGTGGAACAGATGCCTTTTGAGGATGTGGACTATTGGGAAGAATTGAAGGAGATCATGGACTGGACCATGACCAACGTTACGTCTACGCTCCATCTTTGCTGGGGAGCCCAGGCGGGACTCTATCACCACTACGGGATCAATAAAGTGCAGCTTCCTGAAAAGATGTTCGGCATATTCCCGCATCATGTCAGGAACCGTAAGATTCCTCTCCTCAGGGGGTTCGATGATGTGTTCTTTGCACCACATTCCAGACATACGACGGTTCCAAGAGAGCTGCTTGAGAAAGACGACCGGATTACGATTCTGGCAGAATCGGAGGAGGCCGGTGTATTTCTCTGCATGGCAAAGGAAGGACGCCAGATTTTTGTAATGGGGCATCCGGAATACGACAGAGTGACGCTGGATGCGGAGTATAAGAGAGACAGAGCGAAGGGGCTGGATATAAAAGTGCCTGTGAACTATTATCCAAACAACGATCCGGACAATAAGCCCGAACTGCTTTGGCGGTCCCATGCAAACAATCTTTATACGAACTGGCTCAATTATTATGTCTATCAGCTGACCCCTTACGACCTGTATGGGACGCCTTTTGAAGCTGGTGAAAAAGATTGGAATAATATGGAATAATTATCAGGCTTGTACATATACTTTAATATAGTACTATTAAAATACAAGATTTGACGATAGGAGAGAAGTATAATGGCAAGACAGAGAAAATCACTGGAAACACAAATTCATAATTTGGACGAGCAGATTAACAAACTGCAGGAAAAGCTGGATTCATTAGTACAGCAGAAGAAAGAACTATTGAATAAGAAGAGGGACGAGGAACTGAAGGAACTTTACGATTTTATGACAACAAATAATATGTCCATTCAGGATATATATAATCTGGTGGGGCAGGAAGAACATACAGAGCAGCAGACTGCTTAACCAAAGGAAAAAGCAGGGGTTCGGTTATAAAAGCCGGACCCCTTTCTTTGTTGCATCTGGGCGTAATATTTCCTCTGATCTGTTCACCGGTCTGATTCCGAAAGCTGACTGATTTCCTTCATAATGCGCTGATAGATTACATCCTCTTCCAGGTCGGCGGCTTCGTTGTTATTCAAATAATCACTCAGAAAATCAGGCGTCTCTTCAAAGAATCTTATCTGTTCCTCATCAGACAGATCTGCGATAAACTTATAAAAAAACTCGAAATCATCCATATACACAAAGTTCCAGAATTTCTTTTTTTGTTCATAATTCATATCAGGCAACAAAACGAATCCCTCCTTTGTGCTTATTATAGTCGCTTTATAGACTATAGTCAATTAAAGAACTGCATACTATCCTATAAAAAAGGAGAGATTGATATGATTGACTACAGTCCTTTCTGGATGACTCTTCAAAATTCGGACGAATCCACCTATACATTAATAAAAGATTACAAAGTATCCGGTTCTACAATAGACAGATTGAGAAAAAATGCACCGATCAGCACAGTCACACTAAATGATTTGTGCACGATTCTGGAATGTAACGTGCAGGATGTTGTACAGTACATAATGACGCCGGAGGATAAGCAGCGTTTTAAGAAATGATCGGAAACACCTGACTAAATTTCAAATATTTCAAATCCCGTTGCCGCAGGCGGCGCGAATGCAAATGTATTCGCGCCAGCTGCGGCAAGTGCATTCACATATGCTGAAATACATGTTATAATACCTATATTGCAAAAGAGGAGGCACAAAGAATGGATCGTTTTCATTTTTCAGAAAAAGTCAATCATATTCAGCCCGGAATCTTTTCTGCGCTGAATCAGAAAAAGAATGAACTGCTTGCCCATGGGCGCAGGATATATAATTTATCGATCGGGACTCCTGATTTTAAACCGGCCCCGCATATCATGCAGGCGATGCAGGACGCCTGCAAAGATCCGGAGAATTACAAATACTCCCTTACGGATCTGCCGGAGCTGATAGAGGCGGTACAGTACAGGTATGAAAAAAGATTCGGGGTGCAACTTGAACCAGATGAGGTGATGTCGGTCTACGGGTCGCAGGAGGGGATGGCCCATATTGGCCTGGTCCTTTGTGATCAGGGGGAATCAATCCTGGTGCCTAATCCGGGGTATCCTCTGTTTGAGATGAGCGGTATCATGGCCGGTGCAACTGTTGAAACTTATAAGATAGAAGAGCGGAACGGTTATCTGCCTGATTTGGAGAGAATTCCGGAGGACGTGCTGGAAAGGACGAAATATATGGTCGTTTCCTACCCGCTCAATCCGGTTTGTGCGTGTGCGCCGGATGAATTTTATGAAAAGCTGATTGTGTTTGCCAGAAAACATCAAATCATTATTCTGCACGATAATGCTTATTCGGATATTATTTATACCCAAAAACAGGGACGATCCTTCCTTTCCTTTGAGGGAGCTAAGGAGGTTGGCATAGAGTTTTACTCTCTTTCAAAGTCCTATAATCTCACAGGCGCCAGAATTTCGTTTGTGGTGGGAAACAGGGAGATTGTAGAGAAGTTTAAGACGCTGCGCTCACAGATTGATTATGGGATATTCCTGCCTGTGCAGTATGCGGCCATCGCCGCACTGACCGGACCGGATGATTTTATCGAAGAGCAGCGTTTGGAGTATGAGAGAAGGAACAAAACGCTGTGCGCCGGATTGAGACGGATCGGCTGGGATGTACCAGACAGTGCGGGAACGATGTTTGTCTGGGCCAGGATACCGGAAAAATATGAGTCTTCATTAGCATTCTGTATGGAGCTGATGGAACGTACAGGACTGATTGTGACGCCGGGCAGTGCTTTTGGCAGCGAAGGGGAAGGATATATCAGAATGGCCCTTGTTGCAGGAACCCGTGAGATCGGGGAAATCCTGCAGGCTGTAGAAGCAGCGGACTTATTTTAAGAAGGATATGAGCGTGATTGAAACGGCTTGCGGCAAGCAATTTTCAATCACGCTTTTGACTTTATAATCTTCTCCTTAAGACGCATTTTATGTTGACTTCTAATTGGTATTATAATATAATACCAATTAGAAGGAGTACTATTTCTGACAGAAAAGAAAGGACAATGTTATGCGGATATTTCAGAAAGGGTTTAACTATTCTCAGGATGGATACGGAAACAGGCTGGTCTATCATTTACAAGGGTGTAATATGAATTGCCCCTGGTGTTCCAATCCCGAAGGAATGAAGCGGGAAGGCGTACTAATAACAGAGGAAGAATGGCTCCTGGATGAAGTCTGCCCGCATCATGCGGTTCAAAACAAGAGGCTCGACAGGACGATATGCCGGGAATGCAGGGAAAAGGAATGTGTAACAAAGCATCGGACGAAGGGGATACGCCTTTCCTATGAAGAGATGGAGGTAGATGCTGTTGTAGAAGAGGTTACAGCGAACCGCCCTATGTTCTATGACGGAGGCGGGGTTACATTTACCGGGGGAGAGGCAACGCTGCAGTTTGATGAGCTGCTCGAGACCCTGGAACGCCTGCATGCAGCGGGGATACACACAGCATTGGAAACGAATGGCGCCAGTCCTCGCCTGAAGTTATGTCTTCCCTATATCGACCAGCTGATCATGGACTGCAAGCTGTGTGATGATGAAAAACACAGAATGGCAACCGGTATTTCCAATAAGCAGACCATGGAGAATATAAGGCACGCTGCCAGAGTCCATCCCTGCCTGCATGTACGGGTTCCGCTGATCGGTGAAGTGAACGACAGCGAAGCGGATATCAAAGATTTTCTCGAATTCTTTCAAACCATCGGGGGAGATAATGTAACGTTTGAGATCTTGGCCTATCATGCGTTTGGAAAAAAGAAATGGGAACAGTGCGGGTGGGAATACCAGATGCCGGAAACGGCACATGTAAAAGAGGAGACAACCCAGCATTTCATGGAGAAAATCATGGAACTTGGCCTGAATTATATGCGTACATAAATTGATTTGCATATAAAAGTGTGTTTGAAAAGAGAGAAAGGAGCATCGGTTATGATGGCAGAAAAAGCATTAACGGCAGAAAAAATTACGGAACTTGCGAAAAAAAGATTTCAGGAGGAACGAAGCATAGACCATCTGGAAGGGTGGTTTCTGGCAAAAGAAATCATGAGAAGATGTGACAGTGAATTTAGGGAAGATCCGGATTCCATCCGCATTGCCAAAATTCTTGTGGAGATTGCCAGGAAACTTCCGCTATGGATCAGCGACTATCATCTGTTTGCCGGAACCCAGGATGATTCCTTTGCGCGTTCCTACGCACTGATCAATCCGGCGTTCACGGTGGACTCTTTCAGCGGATACTGTGATCCGGTAGCTGTATTCGGAGATATCGACCCCATTGGTGATATCACCAGAGAAAGAATTGAGGATCTGCGGGAATATAACAATCACACGCAGTTTGCAGATGCTTTGCGCCGGGCCTATGATATAGCGGGTGACAGCACGAGTGAAGCCATATTTTTTATCGAACAGGTAACAGGACATCTGATTCCGGACGTACGGCCTATGCTGAAAGAGGGGATACATGGCGTTAAGGAGCGGATCCGGGAGCAGATGGCATCCGAAACAGACGAGGAGAAGAAGGTTTATTATACCGCAATGAATACGGCACTGGATGCGGCTCTCGTTCTTGCAGGCCGCTATGCGGATCTTGCCCATGAAAAATGGGAAAGTGCAGGGGAGGAGGATAAGCCAAGGTTTGCGATGATGGAAGATGCTCTGAGAAAGGTTCCGGGACGCGGGGCTGAGAATCTGTACGAGGCGGTTCAGTCCTTTATTCTAATATGGCAGACCATGTGTCTGGAGCAGACACCGAACCCCTTTGCATTTTCCGTGGGCAATGCGGACCGGATTTTCGAACCCTACCGGGCAATGGAAGGGACTGACCGGGAGACGGCAGCCGCTTTATTCAAGCATCTGCTTGTATTTTTCAATGTTGCGGACAGAAGCTGGGCGATCTCTCAGAATCTGATGATAGGCGGCAAATCAAATGAAGGGGAGGACCTGACAAATCCATCCTCTTATGCACTTCTGGATGCCTACTACGATATGAATCTGCCGCAGCCTATCCTCTCTGTTAAGCTTCATAAAAATACGCCCCAGGAACTATATGAGAGCATGGGCAGATTTTTCTTCACGCCGGGCTGCCTGACCCCATCGCTGTTTAATGACGATGCAGTATTCTGTGTCCTGAAAAACCAGAGCGGCGTGGAAGAAAAAGACCTGCAGGATTACTCGGTAGCCGGCTGCCAGGAGCCTTTGATCATGGGGAAAGACAATGGCAATACGACGAACAGCTGGCTGAATCTTGGCAAGATATTGGAGCTTTCCCTGAACGGAGGTGTCTCCACGATCACCGGCAGGAAGCTCGGTAAGAGCGACGAGGAGCTGGGATATGGGAATAAACGCGAGATTCTTGAAAATATCCGTTCCATATTTTATAGCAATCTGGAAGAATATACAGAGAAGATGGTGGAATGTGCGAATGCGGCGTCAGAGGCGATTGGCCTGCTCCAGGTTCCATTCTTATCTTCTATGATGGGCGGAGTGGAGAGCGGGATCGATGTCAGAGACACGAAGCGCCAGGGAACAAGGTACAACGGAAGCGGCTGTCTGATTCACGGTCTGTCCGTAGTGGCGGATGCATTCACCGCCATTGACACACTGCTGGAGGAATGCCCCCAGGATGCGGACCGGCTGATCGAAGCGCTGCGCACGAATTATGAACAGGATCCGGAGATGCAGCAGTATCTTCTGACAGCGCCTAAATTCGGCAATAATATTGCAAAGGTGGATAACGAGGCCGCAGAGATCGCGAACCGTGTCAGTGACCTGATTGCATCCAAAAAGAATTATCTCGGCAACCCATTCCGGCCTGACTGGTCAACTCCGTCGACACATCTGCTTTATGGATACTGGGTAGGAGCCACGCCGGACGGCAGGAAGTCCAGAGAACAGCTGGGATACGGAGTGGATCCGCTGTATGGGGAAGCGCACCAGGGGCTTGGATTCAGGATGCTTTCTAATATGAAGCTTCCCTTCGATAAAATGAACGGCGGTTATGCTTCCCATCTGGGGATCAATCCGAATTATTTTAAAACCCAGGCGTTTGAGCAGAAAGGGAGGGAGTTCCGGGATAAGATAATATCCCCATTGTTCTATAATCCGCAGAAGGAGGGTGTATCTCCATTTTATCTGTACGTGAACGTAACAACACCCGACATGCTGCGCAAGGTACTGGCAAATCCGAAAAAATATGCCCCCAGCGGCGTATATATTATGAGAATCCATGGTACATTTGTTAACTTCCTGGATCTTTCACCGGATATTCAGGAGGATATTATTAAACGTCTGGATCTGGAGTCGACGAGGATGTAAAAAGGAGGTAACAGTTCAGACCTGTCTGAACGATTACAAAAGGAGGATCATATGCAGTATTATATAGGGATCGATCTGGGAACCTCCAGTGTAAAGTCTCTTCTTATGGAGGAAAATGGAAGGGCAGTGGAGACTGCACAGGAGGGGTATGAAATTATAAAACGGGAACAGCAGTATGCGGAGCAGGATATAGACCTGCTCTGTGATGCGGCCCTGCGTACGGTCAGGACACTGCTGGAGAAACATCCGGATGCGGGAGAGTGTATCAAAGGCGTGGGTTTTTCCGGACAAATGCACGGCCTGGTTGTAATTGGCAGAGACGGAAAACCCCTGAGAAATGCGATTATATGGGCCGATCAGCGCTCGCAGGAGGAGATTCAGAATCTATACTCCATCATACCAAAGGCGGAATATCACCAAATCTCGCTGAATTCCGTGAGCACCGGTTTTTTAATCAGCTCGCTGATGTGGGTGAAAGCGCATGAGCCGGAAGTCTATAATTCGATTGATAAGGTGATGCTGCCCAAGGACTATCTGCGTTACAGAATGTGCAAAGAACTGGGCACGGATATGTCCGATGCCTCCAGCACCGTTATTTTTGACACAAAAAACAGGCACTGGGCCTGGGATTTCATAGACCGGCTGGGATTGGAGAGAGACTTCTTCGTACCGTGCCGCGAAGCCTATGAGACGGCAGGGGAATCAACTGCTGCGTGCGAGAGACTGACGGGACTGAAGGCAGGAACAAAGATCGTATATGGCGGAGGCGACAGCCTGATGCAGGCTGTGGGAAATGGAATTATATCACCGGGAACTTTATCGGCCAATATCGGGACGGCCAGCCAGCTGGCTTGTGCGGTCCGTACACCGTTGTATGACAAACTTTACAGGACAAACACATTTTGTCATGTACGAGAAGACAGATGGATGCTCATGGGTGCAAATCTGAGCGGAGGCGTGGCTTTGAAGTGGCTGATGAAAAATATTCTGGATATGCAGTCCTTCGATGAGATGACAGCCCTGGCTGAGACAGTTCCCGCCGGGAGCAGAGGCATTCTCTTTCTCCCCTATCTGAGCGGAGAGCGAACACCCTATAATGATCCGGATGCAAAAGGCATCTATCATGGCCTGACACTGAGCCATACTAAGGCAGAACTGATACGCAGCACAATGGAGGGGATTATCTTCGGACTGAAAAATTCTTTGGAAATCTTTCAGGATATGGGCGTTGAGTTTCAGCGTATCCTTGCATCCGGGGGCGGGGCAAGAGGCCGCCTCTTCCGGCAGATCCAGGCGGATATGTTCGGAAAAGAAATCTATACAAGCCTGATTCAGGAACAGGCTTGTATGGGGGCTGCCATCACGGCAGCAGTGGGCACGGGCGGCTATGCGTCATTTGAGGAGGCATGCGGCCGGATCGTCCGGCTCAGCAGCGATGTTGTGGTTCCGGATCCGGAAAATCAGAAAGTCTATGAGGAAAGATATCAGATCTATAAAGAGCTGTATCCCAGAAATAAAGAGCTGTTTTAACAATTTTCAGAATCAGGGGCAGAAAACAGGAATTTCCGGTATTGCATCGAAAATGCAGAAGGGCTATAATTGTTTGCATGAGTGAAGAAAATTTATACATCAACGTAAAAAACAGAATATGTGACATGATCTTTAACGGAACCTACCAGGAAGGGGAGCGGATACCTTCCGAACGCATACTGGCGGAGACCCTGGATGTGAGCCGGGTGACTGTGCGGAAGTCGCTGGACCTTTTGGAAAGTGAGCATCTGATTGTCAGGGAAGTCGGAAGCGGGACGAGAGTCTGTTTCCATAATTATGGCACCGCCAGCAGTATGGATATGATCGTACTGATAGCCCCTGCTAAGAATCCGTTTTTTGCAGAGTTTATCGCACATTTCCAGACCTATGCGGAACAGGAGGGATCCATGCTTCTCTATGTGGAAAAGCCGCGCACGGAAACCCTGGAGAACTGTCTCTACCGCCTTTATAAGCGGGGGCTTCAGAACACGGTGATATGGCTGGAAGATCTGCCGGTGGACATGGAAAAGCTGAAACGCCTCCGTGCGCTGGGCATGAACATGGTTTTCTTTGATACAGACAAAGGTCTTCCTTTCGCGGACTGTGTAGCGCTGGATAATGACGAGGCAGTGCGTACGCTCTGCGGTGAGCTGCAAAAAGAGGGCTGCAGGGACATCCGTTATGCAGGCTGGGACCGCCGGGACATATACAGCATCGCATGCCGTGAAGCGGCATGTCTGAAAGAAACAGGTGAAGAGGTACCTTTTCTTCATCTTCCGTGGGAATGCAGGCACAATGTAAGTGAATTTGTCCTGAATTATCTAAGGAGTTACAACAAACCCCTGCCTGACGCCATTGTCTGCGGTGACCGGGAAATCGCGGCGGCCGTGTCCTATTCGGTCCGGCGGCTGAAGGCGGTGCAGACCAAGGTGGCGGGGATTGATGATTTCCCGGAGGCCGGGAGGAGGCAGGTTGTCACATACAGGCAGAACCTGGAGGAGAGCGTGAAACAGATTTTTTACTGTCTGGCTATGCAGAACCAGAAACAGATTGAGTGGAAGGCAGCGCTCTGTAAGGTGGAAGGAACGCTCACTTGTTATTGATGAATAAATCCAGAAGTGCTATACTATAACGTGTTTGAAAATTCGTACCCGCAGGGCATTGCGCAGCATATGCTCTGCGGGTGTCTCTGCGGATGGCCGCAGAATTCTATCAGAATGGGAGAAAATGAATATGGAGTACAGTGAAGTAATCAAAAATGCAAGATCATGTATGGGCCCTTACTGCAAGGCATGTAATATCTGTAATGGAGCTGCCTGCAGAAATACAATGCCGGGACCGGGCTCCAAAGGAGTCGGTGACCTCGCAGCACGAAATTACCAGAAATGGCAGGAGATCCGTATCAATATGGATACCCTCTGTGAGCAGAAGCAGGTGAAGACAGAGACCGAATTGTTCGGAAAAGAATTCTCCGCCCCGTTTTTTGCCGGCCCGGTGGGCGCTGTGAAGCTGCACTACGGCGATAAATATTCGGATCAAGAGTATAATGATATATTGGTTTCCGCCTGTGCACAGAATGGAATAGCGGCGTTTACGGGGGATGGGACAGATTATAATGTCATGATAGAAGCCACAAAAGCGATCACGAAACTTGACGGCATGGGCATTCCCACTGTTAAACCGTGGGATATGGGAACAATCAGAGAAAAGATGGAGCTTGTGAAGAAGTCAGGTGCATTTGCGGTGGCAATGGATATCGATGCGGCCGGTCTTCCTTTTTTGCAGAATCTGAATCCTCCTGCAGGAAGCAAGTCTGTGGAAGAATTGAAAGAGATCGTGAAGATTGCAGAGATCCCGTTTATCTTAAAGGGCATTATGACGCCCAGGGCTGCTCTTAAGGCAAAGGAAGCCGGAGTCCGGGGGATCGTCGTATCCAACCATGGGGGACGCGTGCTGGATCAGTGCCCGGCGACGGCGGAGGTCCTGCCGTCTATTGCCGAAGCAGTGAAGGGGGACATGACGATTTTTGTTGACGGTGGAATCCGGACAGGGATCGATGTATTTAAAGCACTTGCACTCGGGGCAGACGCCGTCCTGATTGCCCGTCCGTTCGTGACCGCGGTATACGGCGGGGAGGAAGACGGTGTCAAAGCGTATATCAACAGGATTGAAGCAGAACTAAAAGATACCATGTCTATGTGCGGGGCGTTCACTCTTTCAGATATCCGGCGTGATATGATCTGGAACTAAACATTGTTTCCAGAAGTTACCAGTTTATTTTTTAACAAAATTTCATTCGTTATGCTCCTCCTTTTTTGTGAAAGATTTTGTATTGACGATGCAGGCTGTATGGTGGTAGTATTGTTTGTACGGCACAGGATATAGTTTGCGAATTGCGCAGTGAATACTAAATATAGAATAAATGACAACAGGAAAGGAAGAAGACAGCATGATGCATGTAGTAAAAAAGGACGGAACAAAAGAAGATTTTAACGTGCATAAAGTGGTTGTTGCGGTGAACAAATCGGCCTACCGCGCACTCATCAAGTTTACGGATGAAGAACTGGATTATATCTGCCGCTTTGTGGAAGAAAAGGTACAGTCCATGGCTATAACGGACATCCCGATCGCTGAGATGCACAATGTAGTGGAGGGAGCGCTGGAGAAAGTGAATCCGGTCGTTGCGAAGAGCTACAGGGATTACCGGAATTATAAGCAGGATTTTGTACAGATGCTGGACGAGGTTTATAAAAAGAGCCAGTCCATTATGTACATTGGAGACAAAGAGAACAGCAATACAGACAGCGCCCTTGTTTCCACAAAAAGAAGCCTGATTTTCAACGAGCTGAATAAGGAGTTATATAAGAAGTTTTTCCTGACCGTTGAGGAGATACAGGCGATCAGGGAAGGATACATCTACATACATGATATGTCTGCCAGAAGAGACACCATGAACTGCTGCCTCTTTGATGTGAAGAGCGTGTTAAACGGCGGGTTTGAGATGGGAAATCTCTGGTACAATGAGCCAAAGACACTGGATACGGCTTTTGATGTGATCGGAGACATCGTGCTCAGCGCCGCAAGCCAGCAGTACGGCGGCTTCACGGTGCCGAGTGTGGACGAGATTCTGGAGCCCTACGCAGAAAAATCGCACAATAAACTGATTGAGAAATATAGAAACCTGGGACTACCGGAGGATAAGGTGCAGGAGGTTGCCTGGGCTGACCTGGAAAAAGAGATGGATCAGGGTTTCCAGGGATGGGAATATAAGTTTAATTCCGTATCCTCAAGCAGGGGAGACTATCCTTTTATTACCGTGAGTGCAGGTACACGAACCAGCGAATACGGCAAATTGGCTACAAAAAAAATGCTGGAAGTACGCCGGAAGGGGCAGGGGAAAGAGGGACATAAAAAGCCGGTATTGTTCCCGAAGATTGTATTCTTATACGATGAGAACCTGCATGGGCCGGGAAAACCGCTGGAGGACGTATTTGAAGCGGGAATTGAATGTTCCCGAAAGACGATGTATCCCGACTGGCTCAGCCTGACAGGCGAGGGATATGTTCCAAGTATCTATAAAAAATACGGGAAAATCATCAGCCCAATGGGCTGCCGTGCATTTCTGTCTCCATGGTATGAAAGAGGCGGTATGGAACCGGCAGATGAGAACGATAAACCGGTATTTGTAGGAAGGTTCAATATTGGAGCCATCAGCCTGCATCTGCCAATGATTTATGCAAAGGCACAGCAAGAGAGTAAGAACTTCCACGATGTGCTGGATTATTATATGAACCTGATCAGAAGGCTTCATCAGAGGACCTACGATTATCTGGGAGAGATGAAGGCATCCACGAATCCGCTCGCATACTGTGAAGGCGGCTTCTATGGCGGTCACCTGGGGCTGTATGATAAGATCAAGCCACTGTTAAAATCTGCCACCGCATCATTTGGCATAACTGCCCTGAATGAACTGCAGCAGATCCATAACAAGAAGTCCCTTGCAGAAGACGGCTCATTTGCGCTGGAAACGTTGAATTACATCAACGACAAGGTCAATGAATTCAAAAAAGAAGACGGGCATCTGTACGCGATTTACGGAACGCCGGCGGAGAATCTCTGTGGGGTGCAGGTACAGCAGTTCCGTAAAAAATACGGGATTATTGAAAATGTTTCCGACAGGGAATATGTAAGCAACAGCTTTCACTGCCATGTCAGCGAAGAGATCACTCCGATTGAGAAGCAGGATCTGGAGGGACGATTCTGGAATCTGAGCAACGGCGGTAAGATTCAGTATGTGAAGTATCCCATCAGCTACAATACGGAAGCCGTGAAGGCGCTGGTCAGAAGAGCGATGGAAAAAGGATACTACGAGGGCGTCAATTTGTCCTTATCTTACTGCGATGACTGCGGCCATGAAGAACTGGATATGGATGTGTGCCCGGTGTGCGGAAGTAAGAATCTGACCAAGATAGACCGGATGAACGGTTATTTGTCCTACTCCAGAGTGAAAGGCGATACAAGACTTAATGATGCCAAGATGGCAGAGATTGCGGAAAGGAAAAGTATGTAACATGCAGTATCACAATATTACAAAAGATGACATGCTTAACGGTGATGGACTGCGGGTCGTCCTGTGGACAGCGGGCTGTTCACACGGATGCAGGGAATGCCACAATCCTGTTACATGGGATCCGGACGGCGGGCTCCCCTTTGAGGAAGAAACAAAGCAGGAATTATTTGAACAGCTGGAAAAAGATTATATTAGCGGTATTACATACAGCGGCGGAGATCCGCTGTTCCCTGCCAGCAGGGAATGTATCACAGCGCTTGCAAAAGAAATACGTGCAAGATTTCCGGACAAAACCCAGTGGCTGTATACCGGCTTTGAGTGGGAAGAGGTCAAAGACCTGCCTGTAATGCAATATCTGGATGTTATCGTAGACGGAAGGTTTGAAATTGACCAAAAGGATACGCAGCTGCACTGGAAGGGCAGTGCAAACCAGAAGGTAATTGACGTTCAGGAAAGCCTGAAAAAGCAGCAGATTGTGTTGCACGACTCATAACCAAAGAGCACTGCGTAATACATATGCAGCGGTGGAGGCTGCGATAGAGCAGCAGATTAAGGTTAACAAAGGAGAAAGAACATGCAGAGAATTGCCAAATTTCATAAAGTGAGTCTGGAGCAGTTTAAAAAAGACTGGATCGATACATTTGGACTGGAAGACGAAGCAGATATCCAGGAAATATATGACGGAATCAAGCTGCCAAGAAGAGCGACAGCAGGTTCTGCGGGCTATGATTTTTATGCCCCTGTCCGCCTGGTGCTGGAGCCGGGCCAGACGATCAAGGTTCCTACCGGTATCCGTGCAGAGATGGAGAACTCCTGGGTTCTCAAGTGTTATCCGAGAAGCGGCCTGGGTTTCAAATATAGGCTGCAGCTGAATAATACGGTAGGAATTATAGACAGCGATTACTTCTACTCTGATAATGAAGGACATATTTTTTCAAAGATAACGAATGATACGAAGGAAGAAAAAGTTGTCGATATAGGCAGAGGTGAAGGCTTCATGCAGGGGATCTTCATCGAATACGGCATTACTGTCGACGATGATGCCACAGAGACCAGGAACGGGGGTTTTGGAAGTACAACAAAGCAAAGTCTTTGATAAAAAAGCAGATATCAAGAGCACGTTTTATGATGGGAGACCATTTCATAGGACGTGCTCTTTTTAATCGATTGCATAATTCAGGAAGAACCGGGGATTCTAACCATAGAGATTATCTGTTTCCAAAGGACAGTAAAAGAGAAAGGATAGAGATTCCATGATTGAGAAAAATACGAAAAAAGTCAGTAGCTCCTTACAGGAAAATATAGAATATATGAATCAGGTTCTGCCGGTTCAGGAAAGCTTTGATGTGATTCAGCGGGATATGCTTATCGGCGGAAAAAAGGCAAGCTTTTATTTTATAGACGGATTTACCAAGGATGAGACCATGCTGAAGATCATGACATCGTTTTTCGGTCTTCAAGCAGATGCTATGCCTGAGGATGCTACCTCATTTGCCCAGCAATGCATCCCATATGTGGAGGTTGATATCATTGGAGACTTTGACCAGGTATTGCGGAACATTTTGTCAGGGGTTACGTGCCTGTTCATTGACGGATATGAGGTGTGCATTGCAATCGACTGCCGCACTTATCCGGCCAGAAGCGTTGAGGAACCGGAGAAGGATAAGTCCCTCAGAGGTTCAAGGGACGGATTTGTAGAGACAATCGTGTTCAATACAGCCCTGATGCGCAGGCGTATCCGCGATCCGCACCTGATTATGGAGATGGTGGAGGCCGGTCAGACAAGCAGAACAGATATATCGCTCTGTTACATGTCTGACCGTGTGGATCAGGAACTGCTTAAGAATGTACAGGAGAGAATCAAGAACCTAGAGCTGGACGATTTGAGGATGAACACGCAGAGCCTGGCAGATGCCATGTTTAAGCGAAAATGGTTCAATCCATTTCCAAAATTCAAGTTTACGGAGCGGCCGGATACAGCAGCAGCGTGCCTGCTGGAGGGAAAGGTTGTAATACTGGTGGACAATTCGCCTTCCGCGATGATACTGCCCACTTCTATATTTGATATGATAGAGGAGGCAAATGATTACTATTTTCCTACGCTTACGGGGGTTTACCTCAAAATATCCCGGGCGCTGATCACCATACTCACGGTGTTTCTGACTCCTGTTTTTCTGTTGTTTATGCAGAACCCGAACTGGCTGCCGGATGTGTTTGCGTTTGTTGCGGTAAAAGATACGGTCAACATTCCGTTAATATTCCAGCTATTGATACTGGAACTATCGATTGACGGCTTGCGGCTTGCGGCCCTGAATACGCCGAGTATGCTCAGCACGCCGCTCAGTGTAATAGCGGGTCTTGTCATGGGAGAATTCTCGGTAAAGTCTGGCTGGTTTAATTCGGAGGTGATGCTCTATATGGCCTTTGTTGCGGTAGCAAACTATACGCAGCCCAACTTTGAACTGGGGTATGCACTAAAATTCATGCGGCTTTTACTGCTGATACTGACTGCCTGCTTCAACGCCGTTGGATTTGTGATCGGATGCATTCTGATCGTATGCTTCCTGGCATTTAATAAGACGTTATCCGGAAGAAACTATCTAAATATAAAACTTCAGTAGCAGAATCAGCGGTAAAGCATACTGAAAATCAATGCCCTGTTCTTCCCAAAGCAATATGGGAAGGACAGGGCATGCCGTTTTATCATCTTTGCGCTGTCTCTCTCATATCAGCTCCCTTTTTATACAGGCGCAGCCCGGCGGCTGTCAGAAGAACCGCCGCAGCTGCCACCATAATAAAGAGAAGGGGGCTGCTTGTGTAAACAACTAAAAAGTTCAGATAGCTGCCGAATAGATTGAACAGGATATGAAACAGAATAGCAGGATAGATGCTTCTCCCTAATTTTAAAATGCATCCCAAAATAATTCCTATTAAAAATGCATAAATCCCCTGTATCAGATTCATATGATAGACGCCAAAGAGAACTGCCTGTAATAAATTGGCGGCCCAGAAAGGGAGTGCCTTCCGGAAAAAATGAAGCATCAGTCCACGGAAAATCAGTTCTTCACAGACAGGCGCAAGAATTACAGCGTAGACGGTCAGAAGCACCGTCATATCGTTCATGCCGGCGCTCTCAAACAGCTGGTTATAGCTTTCGTACCAGTCAGGCCGGAAATTAGCCACCACAATAATCAGATATGAAGCAATGTACTGCATGGAAACCATCAGGATGAAACACGCCAGCAGCATCCTGGCGTTGAAAATCTGTCCCGGCCGGCGCTTCCGCATCCCTTTGGGAACCGCTGCGATGCGATACCAGGTTCCAAGAAGCAGGATGGTCACCGCGCTGTATAAGAGCATAATTTTAGTATTAAAACCGGAATCGAGTAAGATGTTACCAAACGCGTATATGTCAAAACCCCCTGAAGAAAATAAACACATATAAAGAGCCTGGAATAAGGAGCAGATCAGACTGGCTAAGATCTGGATTGCGAATGCAGCTGCCAGCGGAAGCAGCGCCATAAGAAAGTAACCGGCCTTTTTGAGTATGTTTTTAATTAGAATCGACCTCCTTTTAAAGCAAATCTTAAAATTGATTCATACTGTATACCCAAAGGGCATCCCGTAACACATACCCCTTCGGGTATAAAAAAGACTGTTGTTTTAGATTTCAGTATATCACAGGTAAATAAGAAGTTCCATATAGAATCCGGAATGTTAGTGTGTTATACTATATTCATTGTTCCGGTTTACAGCACAGCTTCACAACCGGAATCGGCCTGGCCCTATAAAGCCGGTTTGAAGGGGCAGGGTTATATAGAAAATTAAGTGAAGAAAAGAGGTAGTTTTAGTTGGAAGAGAACAGGGAAATTGAAAAAGCAGACAGTGCGGGAAATCCGGGAAAGGATGAGAGACTGGGCAGTGCGCCGCTTGGAAAATTGATCGCCGAGATGGCGGTTCCGGCAGTGGCAGCCCAGATTATCAATGTACTCTACAATATCGTAGACCGTATTTATATAGGGCATATTCATGGTTACGGCGACATGGCGCTGACAGGAGTGGGGGTAACCTTTCCGATTCTAATGGTGATCGCGGCCTTCAGTGCATTTGCAGGCATGGGCGGCGCACCGCTGGCATCCATACAGCTGGGAAAGAAAAATTACGAAGGTGCCGAAAAGATTCTGGGTAATTGCGTAGGATTGCTGCTGATTTTTTCGGTGATTCTGACAGTCGGATTTTTGATATTCAAGACTCCCATACTATATGCATTTGGCGCCAGCGATACAACCATAGTCTATGCGGAACAGTACATAAGTATTTATTTGATCGGAACCATATTTGTACAGTTCGCCGTGGGGCTTAATACGTTTATTAGCGGACAGGGGAACGCCAGGATCGCCATGTTTTCCGTGCTGATTGGGGCCGTGATTAACATCGTGCTGGATCCTATCCTGATCTTTGCAGCAGGAATGGGCGTACGGGGCGCGGCGCTGGCGACGATCATTTCCCAGGCGGTAAGCGCCCTCTGGGTGATATGGTTTCTGACTTCAAAGAAAAGTGTCATCCGTATCCGCAGAAAGTATATCCGCCTGAATGCGAAAACAGTGGGGAGCATAGCGGCGCTCGGCGTATCTCCTTTTATCATGCAGAGCACGGAGAGCCTGGTTATGATTACCCTGAATTCCGGGCTTCAGAAATATGGAGGAGATCTGTACGTGGGCACCATGTCCATTATGTCGAGCATCATGCAGCTGATCGTAATTCCCGTGCAGGGCGCGGCCCAGGGAGTACAGCCGATCATGAGCTATAATTACGGTGCCGGCAAACTGGAAAGGGTAAGAGGTGCTTTTGCACGTATGGTTGTGATATGTTTGACTGCCACGGTTGTATTGGCCGGACTTGCCGTCATAAAGCCGGCAATATATGCCAGACTGTTTACAAGCAATCAGGAATTGATCGCGCTGACCTGTAAGGTAATGCCGGTATATTTCCTGGGAATCACGGTGTTTGGAATCCAGATGGCATGCCAGACCACATTCCTGGCGCTGGGCCAGGCAAAAGTCTCGCTGATCATTGCACTTTTGCGTAAGGTGATTCTGCTGATACCACTTGCTATTATCCTTCCGAAGTTCATGGGAGTCATGGGAATCTACAGAGCCGAACCGATAGCTGATTTTACTTCCGTGGCTGTTTCAGTGCTTCTCTTTTTCCTCACGGCCAAAAAGATTTTGCGTTCTGACGAAAAAAATGATATGATAGGAAAAGCTTAAATTACAGGAGGGAAGGATATGAGAGAATTTATAGTTACAGTTAACAGTACGGTAGACTTGCCAAGGGAATGGGTAGAAGAGAGGAATGTACCGGTTGTTCCTTTAAAATATACAATCGACGGCGAAACCTATACAGATATGTATGGTCTCACCGGCAAAGAATTTTTTGCAAAGTTGAGAGAAGGGCATATGTCCGTGACCTCCCAGGTGAATCCGGATGAGGCCAAGGCAGCCCTGGAGCCATATTTAAAAGAAGGAAAAGACATACTCCACCTGGGATTTTCATCAGGCCTCAGCGGCACATACAACAGCATGAGGATTGCAGGGGAAGAGCTGGCCGAAAAGTATCCGGAAGCCAAGGTCATCATCATAGACACGCTCTGCGCATGTCTGGGAGAAGGCCTTCTCCTCTACAAAGTGCTGCAGCAGAAAGATGCAGGCAGAAGCATCGATGAGATCGCACGGTGGGTAGAAGAGAATAAGCTGCATATCTGCCACAACGTAACCGTAGACGACCTGCATCATCTGCACAAAGGCGGACGCGTATCAAAAGCCACGGCAATCGTAGGCACCATGGTCAAGATCAAGCCGATCATCCACGTAGACAACGAAGGCAAGCTGCAGGTAATCGCAAAAGAGCGGGGCCGCAAGCGTTCACTGAACAAGATCGTTGAAATGGCCGCAGAGAGAGCAAAGGGCTGGGACAACGACATTGTCATGGTCACACACGGAGACTGCATCGAAGAAGCAGAATACGTGGCGGAACTGGCCAAAGAAAAACTTGGAGCCAAGGAAGTCCTGATCAACAACATCGGAACCGTAATTGGAAGCCATACAGGACCGGGAGTCGTAGCCATCTTCTACATGGGGGAAGAGCGGTAGTGTGAGGGGGTGTGGCTGGTATGGGGACGCCTGCCTGGAATGCGGAGCGGGATGTCCCGGGATAAAAAAGGATGGGGGCTGGATGCGACCCGTCCGCGGAGAAGTCCTAACGCAAAAGAAACCGTCCATGAGGGCACGTACAACATGCAACGGGAAAGCCTGATGCTTTCCCGTCTTAGGTTGTACTGGGAAGTGATTTTGGAAAATCACTTCCCATCCCTCATGGACGGTTTCTTTTACGTAAGGACTTCTAACCGCGGTCTCTACGCATCCAGCCCCCATCCTTTTTTATCCCGGGACATCCCGCTCCACATTCCAGGCAGGCTGGACGCATCAAGGCAGACCAATCCTCACCCCTGGTGGGACTCTGAGACGGGTGCAGTGGATCTTTTTTGGGTACACGTAACATAATTATGCCGGTAATCTATGTCGATGTCTATGTTAATTTATAAACAACTGGCATAATTTGTGTTACGTGTACCCAAAAAAGATCCACTGCACCCGTCTATGCCCACCCTCTAGGGAATGGTCTGTCTTCCGGCAGGATGCGACCAGCTAAGTGAAAGACGGGCATGGGGGACGGCGGGGGTATGTATGCCGTTTCAGATGGCTCAAAGTGCGTGTTAGAAGCCGTTAGAGAAAAAACAGGGAACATGGAGGGCAGAATTTGTTTTACCAAAACAAATTCTGTTGCCGCCGGCGGCGCGAATGCATCGGCATTCGGGCCAACTGCGGCAAGTCCCTCCATGTTCCCTGTTTTTTCTCTTACGGCTTCTTCACAAACGGCCGCCAACTGAAACGGCATACATACCCCCGCCGTCCCCCATGCCCGTCTTTCACTTAGCGCCCCTTCTGGATCTCCCTCCCCTAGAGACTCATAATCCCTAAGGCATTCATTACGGAGCTGATCAGGATAAGCACCAGTAAGATAGGCGCGATCCATTTTATCATGATTGTAAAAAGTTTTTTACTCTTAAAGGCTGCGCCTTCTGCGGACGCCTCTTCGATGATGGTTTTGGGTTTGATGAAAAAACCAACAAAGATACAGGTGAAGAGCGCTACGATCGGCATTAGGACGCTGTTACTCATAAAGTCCCAGAAGTCCAGTATGGACATTCCGATTGGCTGGATGAAATCCCAGACTCCGAATCCGAGGGAGGAAGGGATTCCCATCAGCAGTACGTAGATTACTACGATGATACAAGTGAATTTTCTTTTCCATTTGAACCGGTCCATCAGGATGGAGACGATTGTTTCCATCAAGGAAATGGCTGAGGTTACTGCGGCAAAGAATACCAGTATAAAGAATACGGTTCCTACAAATCCTCCCATTGGCATGCTCGCAAATACTTTGGGCAGTGTAATGAACATCAGCCCTGGGCCTGCGCTGAGGGCGGACTGGTCCCCGCCGGAGAAGATAAATACGGCAGGAACGATCATGAGCCCGGCAAAGAATGCAATACCGGTATCGAATATTTCAATCTGCCGCACGGAGCCTTCCAGGCTGGTAGACTTTTTCATATAAGATCCATAAGTAATCATAATGCCCATTGCCAGTGACATGGAATAGAAGAGCTGCCCCATGGCCGCAAGCAACGTCTTGACCGAAAAGTCGGACATGTGGGGCATGATGTAATATTTGAGGCCTTCTATGGCTCCGTCCATTGTTAAAACGTAGATAGAGATCCCGATGGTGAGGACTACGAGTACCGGCATCAGGAACTTACTGACAGTTTCAATTCCCTTTTCAACACCTAAAATCACTACAACCGCCGTGAAAACAACGAATAATGCAAACCATAGTATGGGGCTCCTGACTCCGCCGATAAATGTGGTGAAATAGTCATCTCCTGCGGCTGCTTTTGTTCCCCCTGTTACAAACGTAGCAAAATACTTGATCACCCATCCGCCGATAACGGAATAGTAGGGTAGTATGATGATCGGTACCACAGCGGCCAGGACTCCGAGAAATCCAAAGCGTTTATCAAGCTTTTTAAAAGCTCCGATTGCACTCAGGCCTGTCTTGCGGCCGAGGGCAATTTCGGCAACCATAAGGGTAAAACCGAAAGTTATGGCTAGGATAATATAGCATAATAAAAATGTTCCTCCGCCATATTTGGCTACGAGATATGGGAAACGCCATATGTTTCCGAGACCTACAGCAGAACCGGCGGCAGCCAGAATAAAGCCGATTTTACTGGTGAAATTACTTCTGTTTTCGTTCATTTGATAAAAAAACCTCCTCATTTTGACCCGTAATATTAGACACTAATGGCTATATTATGACATGAAGCCCGGCTGTTGACAAGTGAAATTAACCAATTCCACCGTAAAAAATTCCAAGAATATATACAAGAACGGCAACACCGCAGAATACGTATCTGGTCATGGGCTCGAACCATTTGCCGACCATTTTCTTTCTGCCCGTCTGAACGGATTCCCTGGCAAAACCTCTGCGGCAGACCCAGAACATCGTGATTCCTGCCAGGAGGGCGCCGAGCGGAATAACATAGATCGATATGGTATCCATCCAGATGCTGAGCAGGTCACCTTCTACAAAGATACCGATGCCGAGTGTAACCACTCCGATGATGGCAATCGACTTTACACGGGAAAGTCCAAAACGGCTCTGCAGAGCTTCCACGGGGCTTTCCAGAAGGTTCATCAGGGAGGTAACCCCTGCACAGAGCACCGCAAAAAAGAATACCACGGCAAACAGGCGGCCGAAAGGAAGGCTCCTGATGACCGCCGGGATCGTAACAAACAGAAGCCCGGGACCGGAATCGGGAGACATGCCGTAAGCGAAAACTGCCGGGATAATAACGATTCCGGCCAGAAGCGCAGCCAGCGTATCAAAGACAGCCACATTTTTTGCACAGCTGATGATGTCCACGTCCTTTTTCAGGTAGCTTCCGTATACAACCGTGCCGCTGCCTGCAAGAGAAAGGGAGAAGAATGCCTGTCCCATTGCAAAAACCCAGGTCTTTGGATTGGCCATGGCTCCCCAGTCCGGTTTGAATAAATAAGCATACCCCGAAAAGGATCCTGGCAGCATGGCAACGCGTACTGCCAGAAAGATAAACAGTATAAAAAATGCAGGCATCATGACCTTATTGATTTTTTCGATTCCGTGTGAGATGCCAAAGGACATACAGACCAGGACAATCAAAAGCCCCAGAAAATGCCAGGGTATACTCCCGAAATCCTGCGCCAGCGCTCCGAAGACCTCTCCCGGTTCCCGGGAACCCAGAATGTCCCCTGTTATAGAAGAGAAAAGAAAACGCAGGATCCATCCGATGACAACACTGTATCCAATGGCAATCCCAAGGGAGCCGATGACTGGAATCAGCCCCACCAGGCTTCCAAGACCCGGTGCATTTCTCTGCGCGAATCCTTTTTTGAAAGCGCCCAACGGCCCGGACTGCATTGCGCGCCCGAAAGCCATCTCACCAATCACGCCGGTCAGGCCGATCAGCACAACAAACAGGATATAAGGAATTAAAAATGCAAATCCGCCGAATTCTCCGATTCGATAGGGAAAGAGCCAGATATTGGCCATGCCGACGGAACTCCCGATACAGGCAATGATAAATCCCCATTTATTTTTGAATTTGTCTTCTGACGGCTTGCTCTTTGCCCCATTTTGCTGTAAACTACTCATAGTTATTCCTCTTTTCTGTAAAAGTAGCAATATTATAACATAGTTTATCGGAAAAATTAAGAGGAAATCTATTGACATTCACCTGAAAATGTGATAGATTATAATCTGCGTGAGGCAAAAAATAAAGTAGAGTATCCACTCTCACCATAGCACAATCGGGTGACTATTGGTTTGATATTGAAACATTTACACGGTCATTGGCTGTGTATGTCAATATGCGGGTGGAGATGTTCACTCGTTTTTTTAATTTTATAGGAAATCAGATCCTATGAAACGGTTTGCTTTCGCGGAAGAACCTGAAGGAAATTCATTTGATGGAGGTATACAACAATTAGCGATTTAATGATTAATGAGCAGATCAGAGACAAAGAAGTTCGTCTGGTTAGTGAGGATGGGGAACAGTTAGGAATTATGTCATCCAGAGAGGCCCTGAAGATGGCCATGGATGCGGAACTTGATTTGGTGAAGATTGCACCGATGGCGAAACCGCCGGTCTGCAAGATTATTGATTATGGCAAATTTAAATACGAGCAGACACAAAAAGACAAGGAAGCTAAAAAAAAGCAGAAGACTGTTGAGTTAAAGGAAGTGCGTCTGTCACCTAATATCGATACGAATGACCTGAATACAAAGGTTAACAATGCAAAGAAGTTTATCGCAAAAGGTAACAAAGTCAAAGTGACACTGCGTTTCCGTGGAAGAGAGATGGCTCATATACAGCAGAGCAGACATGTTCTGGACGATTTTGCACGGATGCTTTCAGATATTGCGGTTATTGAGAAACCTGCAAAACTTGAAGGAAGAAGCATGAGCATAGTTTTAACTGAAAAACGTTAAAAATATATTATTACGGGTGTTTATACACTCAGTAAACGCACAATGAAGGAGGAAATACATCATGCCAAAAATCAAAACGAATAGAGCGGCAGCAAAGCGCTTCAAAGTAACAGGTACAGGGAAACTGAAAAGAAATAAAGCATATAAGAGCCATATCTTAACAAAGAAGTCTACAAAGAGAAAAAGAAATCTCAGACACCCGGCTATCACAGATGCTACAAATGTAAAAAACATGAAGAAAGTATTACCATATCTGTAAGATTTGGAAGTTGATGAAGGAGGATTAAGAAATGGCAAGAGTTAAAGGCGGTATGAACGCTAGAAAAAAACATAACAGAACCTTAAAGTTAGCAAAAGGATACAGAGGAGCACGTTCCAAACAGTACAGAGTTGCAAAACAGTCTGTAATGAGAGCGCTTACATCATCTTATGCAGGAAGAAAACAGCGCAAACGTCAGATGAGACAGTTATGGATCGCTCGTATCAATGCTGCAGCAAGAATGAATGGATTATCATACAGCAAGTTCATGCATGGACTGAAACTGGCTGAAGTGGATATGAATAGAAAGATGCTGGCTGAACTGGCAGTAAGCGACAAAGAAGGTTTCGCTACACTGGCAGAGGTTGCAAAAGCAAAGATTGCATAGTAAAATAATACTATGAAGCCCGAACCCCCTAGGGACTCGGGCTTTTTTCATTTTCTATGTGGGATTTGGATGGACAGGAGATGTTTGTATGAGAAATCATGAAGTTACAACAAAGCAGCCTTTATTAAATGAAGACGGAAGCCTGAGGGAACCAGGATGGTCCAGGCAGCTTATCCAGGAATATAACCGAAACCAGATTAGAGCGTCCAGGCTTCGGATCAAAGAATGGGATTATTATTTGGTGCTGAACCAGGACTTCGCAGTGGCATTTACGCTATCGGACGATGGGTATATAGGCCTTCAGTCAGTCTCTCTTCTGAATTTTAAAGGAGGATGGGAACACACGGAGACAATTCTAAATAAATTTCCCATGGGGAAGATGAAGATGCCATCCACTTCGTCAGAAGGAAATATCCGTTACAAAGATAAACGCCTGAAGATGGAATTCTGCGTGGAACCCGGAAAGCGGACGATTACCTGTGATTTCAAGGACTTCTGGGACGGAAAGCCTTTATACTGTGAGATAACACTTTCCCAGCCACCGATGGACACAATGGTTATCGCCACGCCCTGGAAGAACAAAAAGACGGCCTTTTATTACAACCAGAAAATAAACTGTATGCGTGCCGAAGGATCCGTGACGTTTGACGGAACCACCTACTGGTTCAGCCCGGAGACGGATTACGGAACCCTGGACTGGGGACGCGGCGTATGGACCTATGACAACCGCTGGTACTGGGGGTCAGGAAACGGAACCGTGGGAGGAAGGCCCTTTGGTTTTAATATAGGTTATGGATTCGGCGACACGTCTGCAGCAACGGAAAATATGCTGTTCTATGACGGCGTATGTCATAAGCTGGATGATGTAACATTTCACATTCCAAAGGATGATTACATGAAGCCCTGGCGTTTTACATCCAGCGATGGCAGGTTTGAGATGGACTTCGAGCCGGTATTGGATCGGGCGGCCAAAATATCAGCGTTGGTAATTGCCTCTGACCAGCATCAGGTCTTTGGAAAGATGAGCGGCAGGGCTGTACTGGATAACGGGATGTTTATCGAATTAAAAGACTTTATGTGCTTTGCGGAAGATGTGCATAATCGCTACTAAATCGGGATTTAGCGACGAACTTTAGTTTCGGCGCGGATGGGGACGCTCCATAAAGGGATAGCCGAAAACCTCCCGGAGAACATCCATGTTCTTTCAAAAACGCGGCCGAGGACCTAAGAAATTCTAGGCGGGAAACAGCCCTGAAAATGGAGCACCACTGACACATCACGAGAAATCAGATGATTTCTCGCGCTGGGTCAGCTGATTTTTGGATTCGGAATCCAAAAATCTCTCCATTTTCAGGGCTGTTTCCCACCAAGAATTTCTAAGGTTCGCTTTGAGCGTTTTTGAAAGGACATGGATGTTCTCCGGGAGGTTTTCAGCTATCCCTTCATGGAGCTGGTGCATCCGACCGGCAGGAAAAAGCTCGTTTCTAAGGAGGGGCCTCAAACGGGGGCAGCGTATGGATATAAAATTGGCTGTTTTTTTATGTCCCCAGTAGGTGTATATAAGTAAGGTGATACGGCTTCCAGTTCATACACATCTGGAA
>NZ_WKZK01000099.1:0-6735 GCF_009680135.1 Eubacterium sp. BIOML-A2 | reverse complement strand
CCCTCTCCGAAGCCCAATATAATCCGGGCGCCGAGTTCTTCCACGTTTATCATTGTTTTTTTACTCCTCCTATTCCAGATACGATAAATATTGCCAGTGACATCTCTCCTCCCTTAAAATGTGTACGGAAAAGGAAGTGCTGTAAATAGCACCTTTCGGCTGCCGTTCAGCACCTCCCCTTGACTTTCTCAGAGATTCCCGGAGGCTTTGGGGCTGCCGGGAAATGAAATTCACAAACTATAAATTGAGGCGACTATGAAGTCAGGCAGCAATATACAGTATGAACCATGCATTTTCCGACGGCCTCTTCTCCCCGAAGATGTCCCCACATTTGTTACTGTTCAGACGTTACTGTTCAGACCGTGCCGTGCACCTCGCTGCACGGCATCGGAGCCAATAAAGTGATGGTCTCGGGGCATCTGGTCTTTGCTCCGCTTCGGTCCGTGCTAAACATGCGCCACTGGCGCATAGCACCCCTCGCCGCAGGCGACTTTTAATGGGCAGATGCCGTTACTGTGCACACCCGCAGGGTATGCACAGTAACCCACATTCTT
The DNA here is from genome assembly GCF_009680135.1 of Eubacterium sp. BIOML-A2. NCBI lineage: Bacteria > Bacillati > Bacillota > Clostridia > Eubacteriales > Eubacteriaceae > Eubacterium > Eubacterium sp. BIOML-A2. Next base: position 6,181 of record NZ_WKZK01000099.1, on the reverse strand, counting down.
ATGCAAGACTGACGAGTATAACTCCGACAAGTGCAATTCCAATACCTATCAGACGTTTTGTAGTCAGTTTTTCCTTGTAGGCAACACGTCCAAGAATTACCAGTACAATTGCCAGTAACACATAAGCCAGCAGCAGTCCCACGCTCAAATCCCAGCCTACGCGGAAAAGTAAAATCGTTGAAACTTCCAGGCATACAAGGCAGGCGCCCAACACCGGAGCCGTCCAGTTCGCTTTCTTAATCTCTTTGAAATAGTTTTTATTTTTACTTGTGATAAAGAACATTAAAAGCGCATAAACAATGCAGACCAGGTATGTCAGAGAAACGGAAGCGAAAGTATCTACATCAGAAGGAGTTACCTTTGCAGTTATACTATAAGCAAGATTTGCTACAATCATCAGCAGAACCGGCATCCACATAAGCAGACTCTTCTTTTTCCCTGCAGCATTGCTCTTTGTTTCCTCACCTTCCAACACAGCAGTCTTGTTCTTCTTCTCCGGAGAATTAACCACGTAAAGTCCCAGGATACAAACAACGATACCGCCGCCCTTAATCATAGTCATTGCTTCACCAAAGCAGGCAACACCCACAACTACAGACATCAGTGATACACCGATATTTGCAATCAAGGAACCGATGCTGACATCCCAGCCTACCCGGTATAACAAAATAAGTGCCAGATCAATGAATACAATCGTCAGGCCCAGTACATAAGAAGCCCAGTTCGCTTTGGAAACAGCTGCAAGTATATTCCCTCCAGGATTGGTTACAAAGAATAAAATCACACACAATACCATACCAACCATGTAGCTTAAGGATAGGCTGGCAAACGAATTTACTTTTTCAGGCGTACCTTTTCCTGCCACATTATAGATCGTATTGCCAAACACATTCAGCAAAAGCGGTGCAATAAAAATCAATAATTCCATAATCAGTTTTCGTCCTTTCTATCATCACATACGAGACATGCACTATACCTCGTACACAATACGTCCATCGCAAACAGTGAGTTCCACATTGCAGTTCAAAATGTCATCCACAGGAATCTCAAAGAGATTGCAATCCCAGACAGCAATATCGGCAAGTTTTCCATTTTCCAGGCTTCCAAGTACCGCTTCTTTCCCTGTTTTGTATGCGCCGCCCCATGTATATGCATATAATGCATCCCACAGGGTGAGTTTCTGTTCCGGATTCCAGCCAGAAGCAGGCTGCCCGTCTGGAAATGTACGTGTCACTGCCCTATGCAGGCTGATACGGGGATCATAGGAAACAACCGGAAAATCAGTTCCAAAAGCCAGATGAATCCCATTGTCAAGCATACTCTTAAATGCCCAAAGGCTCTTTGTCCGTACCGGTCCCACACAATCTGCATACTGCTCGTCCTCATATGTTGGAAAGAGCGCCAGATGCTGCGGCTGTACAGAACAGATAATGCCTGCCTTTGACATACGTTCCCAGTCTTTTGGTGAAGACATATCCAGATGCTCAATGGACATCCTGGAAGCCGTCTCACCATTTTCTGCAATGGCATCCTCATACATCTCGATGGTTTTACGCACTGCGCCATCGCCTACTGCATGGAACTGCAGGTTGATACCATTTTTATGATATTCCTTCACGCGCTGCGCATCATATTCCAAATCTGTTGCCCAGAAGTTATAGTCTGCGTCCGCATCGTCTGTATAAGGCTCCAGCAGCAAACCAGTATGTGCAACAACAATACCATCCACAAATTCCTTGACCCCTGAATAGTAAATCATTTGCTCCGGATCGCCGTATTTCTCGGTGTGCTCCAATGCTTCCTCAATCGTACCAGTCAGGCATGTAGCATAATTATACCGAAACTTCAGTGCACCCTCATCAGCCATGTCATTTAACACGTCCAGGTTTCCCATATTGTAATTATTCAGTGCACGCATATCAATCAAAGAAGTGACACCATACTTACAAATGTCCTCACTCTTTTCTTCCATCAGCTTGCGTTCCTTTGCATAAGGAATATTAAATGCAAGCCGCACAACCGGGTTCTGCGCTTCCTCAACCAGATATCCCGTGATATGCCCCTGCTCATCCCGTTCAAAACGGCCAAACCGCGGATCCGGAGTATCCGGTGCCAGTCCGGCTAATTCCAAAGCTTTAGAATTTACCCATGCAGCATGAAGGTCGCTGTCGTAAATATATACCGGACGCTCCGGAAAATATTGATCCAGAATTTCCTTTGTCGGCGGCTTCGGGTCATCCCACTCCGCAATCACAAAACCACAGGAACTCAGCCATTCTCCTTCTTCATACTCGTCTTCATGTGCCTGATAGTACTCGTACAGCGATTTTGCACATTCTTCTGCGCTCGAATACCCTCCAACATAAGGCGCTGACATCATGTAGGCCCCTGCAAACAAATGGACATGTGAATCGCATATCCCCGGTGTTATTAATTTGGTGCCAAAATCTCTGACATCCGTGTCCTCATCTGCCAGTGCAAGCACTTCCTCTTTTGAGCCTATGCAAAGAATTTTATTATCTGCAATGGCTACCCCTCCTGAAACCATCCCCAGTGAACCTGCGGTAAATATGTTTTCACTTAGCAAAATCATATCTGTTTTCATCCTTTATGTTCCTCCTGTAATTTTATGTATTAAAATATAGCAATTGTTAATTTGAATGTAAATCAATATTATTTTTGGATTCTTTCGTTTTTTTATGATTCTTTCATTTTTTTACTATCATGATAATTTTTTTAATTATTCTCCATATTTTTTGTGCAACTATTCTATGACTCAAAGCAGGTGATAGTGATTAATCTTCATTTTCTCACAGTATCGCCAAGTAAACACGCACAAAAAGGAATACCATAGTTGAATATCAACATATGGCATCCATTTTCTTCTGTTACAACATCTATTCCCTTGAAATTCACCTGCGCTGAAGGGTGCTGCGAGCCATTACATACGTTTAGCATGGGAGCATTTCATCTCACATTATACACTTTCTATGAGTTGCTAATTATGTTATAGTATAATAAATGTACTCTCTTTCACTGAAAAGAAAGGATATCCTGTGAATAAAAAAACGAACGTTAAAGTTGATTATTTATATAAAGTTTTGCTTCTCTGTTCTGTACTGGTTTTTCTGTATGTGTTCTACAGCATCTTTCATATAGAACATATGCCGGACAGCCGTTTTATACCAGATCCGCCTGTCAGTTTATCCGAAGGCTGGTATACCCTTGATGCTTCGGGCGGAAAAACTACTCTGCCTGAGCTCAATACCTGGAGTATAAAAAGTGATGCTCCTGTAACAATCCGCAGGGAACTGCCCCCGCTGTCCGATAAGGATTACCTGTTCATTGAGAATAACTTTAACTACATAAAGGTCTTTGTTGACGGTACCTGTATCTATGATTATTCTGACGATACCGTAGACCTGCCTGCCAATATGTCGGGACATTTCATCTGCCAGATTCCGCTTGACCGTGACTTTTCCGGAAGAACCTTATCTGTTGAGATTACTCAGCCCCATACGTTTCTCAGTGTCGGAATTAAAGATATCTCAATAGGCACGGCAAGCTCCTATATTACAAAATATCTTTATTCTCATGCCGAACTAATCATCAGTCTATTCATAATGCTTCTTGCCAGCCTGTGCCTGTTTTCTGCCTTTCTCTGGCAGAAGTACAGAAAGCTGGATTACAATTATTCCGTATTTGGTGAACTTTCGCTTCTGACACTAATTTCGGCTTTATGGATATTTACCGATTCCCAGCTTCCTCAGCTGTTTTGGGGGAATACTGTCGCCGTCTGTGTCCTCTCTTTCTTCAGTTTTATGGTGCTGCCACTGCCTATGCTTTCTATCACCAGCACACTATGCCAGGACAGCCGGAGAGTTCTCGCACGTATGAAATGTGTTCTGATATTAAATGCTACAGTCCAGGGCATTTTATACTCTTTGGGAAATGTCAGCCTGGTCCTGATGCTTCCGATTACACATAGCCTGATCGTGCTGAACGGCATTGTACTGCTTCTATTTTTACTGCACAGGCTCAAAGGCAGTTCTTCCCATTTTGCAAAACCTATGCTGCTTTCCCTGATTCTGCTGATCCTCTCCGCAGTACTGGCGCTGATACAATTTTATATCAACCCGCAGGCAGATAACAGCCGGTTCTACCGCTATGGCTTTATTTTATTTATTTCGATCCTGATCTACGTAAGCGTTAAAGCCATGCTGGGTTTTGTCAATGACTATACCGAGCATAAAATACTGAAAAAGCTGGCTTACACAGATATCCTCACAAACGTGGGCAGCAGGCTGGCATTTGAAGAATTCATGAATGAACTCCGAAGCCGCACAACCCCGTTTCCCGGAGTATTTTATGTCTGTGACCTGAACAATCTAAAAGTGACCAATGATACTTACGGCCACAAGGCAGGCGATATTATACTAAAAGAAGCTGCCCGCTGCATGTCAAAAATCTTCCAGGATTCCGGAAAAGTCTTCCGGATCGGAGGCGATGAATTCGCCGCTTTCATTCAGGCCCCGTTCCATGAACTGCCCGATTACGTCTCTATGCTGGAGAAAGAAATCGAGAGTGCGGACAGTTCCTGTGAGTATAACTTTTCTCTTTCAATTGGCTGGAATGCTTCTGATACAATTATAGGAAATGAAATAGACAGGGTATTCCGGCAGGCAGACGATGACATGTATAAAAGCAAGATGAAATACCGGAAAGAAAACAGTATAAAGTCAATACGTGATCAATAAAGGCAGCGTTGTTAGCGCTGCCCTTTCCTTTTATGAAAAACCGCTTCTCTTGCCACTTCTGCTGCATTCATTGCATTCGATGTATAAAAATCTGCTCCGATTTTTCCGGCAAAGGATTCCGTAACAGGAGCTCCCCCAACCATCAGTATATATTTATCCCGCAGCCCCCTTCTCTCCAGTTCAGCCGTACACTCTTCCATCCGGATCATCGTCGTGGTAAGCAGTGCTGACATACATATAATATCCGCGCCAATTTCCTCAGCCTTATCAATGAATACTGAAGTTTCCACATCAACGCCCAGATCATAAGTTTCAAATCCGGCGCCTTTGAGCATCATAATGACCAGATTCTTCCCGATATCATGCAGATCTCCAAAGACCGTGCCAACAACAGCCTTCCCCACTGGTTCCGCCCCCGCGGCAGCCAATCTGGGTTCAAGCTCCTTCAACCCCGCATGCATCGCGCTTGCCGCAACCAGAACCTCAGCAACAAAGACTTTATTATGCTTAAACTTCAGCCCAAGCTCCATCATTCCCGCAAGAAGCCCTTCCTCCAATATCACTTTGGGATCTATATCCTCGGCCAGAGCCTGCCGGATCAGAGCCTTGACCATCTTAGCCTTTCCTAATTGAAGATATTCATTAATCTCCTGAATCAGTTCCATACTTTTACCCCCGACCTGACCTCAGTGGGGAATACCGATTTTTCTTCGCCCGCCACTGCCGTTAACCTAGTTTTTATTGATTCATCCCTCCGCCTATAGGGGGGCAGAATCCTCATTTATCTTGTCAAAAATAGTATAACTATAAGAATCATATCACATCATTCGAATAATTATCTCATACGTTCAAGCATTTTACAAACAAAATCGGGATTTAGTCGGCTAGCTTTAGCCTAGTCGGCGGATGGGGACGCTTTATGACAGGGAGGCCGGGGAGGCGCTGGGGCTGTATATGCCGTTGCGATATGCACCCGTGCTGCAAAGTGATTCTAGAACACCCGATGCCGGATAGGCGGGTACACTGAACACATCACGGGAAATCTGATGATTTCCCGCGCTGGGTTCAGCAACAACTTGATTTGGTGATCAAGTTTTTCCCCGCCTATCCGGCATCGGCTGTTCAAGAATCACTAAGCGCATTCCAGCATTTCGCAACGGCATATACAGCCCCAGCACCTTCCCGGTCTCCCTGTCATAAAGCTGGCTCATCCAATCGGCAGGAAAGCTCGCCAACCGGGTGGGATCCCGGACCAGGGCAGCGGATGTGGATTGGCTATGCGTGTCTTTTCATCTTCAAGATGTGTATTGAATTATTTTGATACCGGAAGCGTATCCCCTTGCTTTTTACACCTACTGGGGACATAAAAGTCCCGCCAATTCTATATCCATACGCTGCCCCCGTTTGAGGCCCCTCCTTAGAAA
>NZ_WKZK01000098.1:0-6749 GCF_009680135.1 Eubacterium sp. BIOML-A2 | reverse complement strand
GATGTGTCAGTGGTGCTCCATTTTCAGGGCTGTTTCCCGCCTAGAATTTCTTAGGTCCGCGGCCGCGTTTTTGAAAGGACATGGATGTTCTCCGGGAGGTTTTCGGGTATCCCTTTATGGAGCGTCCCCATCCGCCCCGGGACTAAAGCCCGTTGCTAAATCCCCATTTTATGATATAATTTTTTTATGGTTTATATAGCGGATTCATTATAAAATGAATCAAATAATTATGAAAAGTGAGGTATTGCAATGAACATTACAGAAGCAATTGAATCACGCAGAAGTATCCGGAACTTCAAGGACACCCCGGTCCCGGAAGACATTCTGCGCAGGCTGGCCGATGCCGGCAGGCTCGCGCCCAGTGCCAGCAATCTACAGGCATGGAAATTTTTCTTTGTGACCGAACCGGACCTCGTCGCTAAAGTGGACATGTTCAGTCCCGGACTCAGCGGCCATCCGCCCGTCATCCTGGTAATCTGTTCCGATATGGAATATGCCCTGAGCCACTCCCGCAATGCTGAAATCTACGGCTGCATGATGGACGCCTCTATGGCGGCCGAAAACATCATGCTGGCGGCACTCGAAGAGGGCCTCGGCACCTGCGCCATCAAGTCCTACACCGATGCCGCCGTACGCAAACTCCTCTGTCTCCCCGATACATACCGTATAGAAATGCTAATGTCCATAGGCTACCCCGAAGGAGACCCAAGAGACCCCAGAAGAAAACCCCTGGAAGAAATCCTATACTTCAATCAATGGGAGGAAAACAAATGAAAAATAAAGAAGCCAGTCTCGAACTCTTAATCTACATGATAACCAGCGCCGCCGGCCTGGAAAACGAGCCTCACATCTATGGCCCCCTCCGCTTAATAGAGGCCTCCCAGCGCCTGTGCCAACTCCGCCTGGAGGATGACCCCGATAATCAGGACCTAAAAGACCTCATATCCATAATAGAAGAAGGCAAACACAAATGCACCTCCGACGAGCCCGCCTTCTACCAAATGCTCCAGGACGCCGCCGCCAAACTGGTAGACATAATCTAACAAAAGCAGAACATTATTCTGCCCCCATACTGCCGTCCCGCCCGCCAGGGTATACATTACGGCGCGCCCTTTGGACATACCTTATTCCGCAGTCTACTGCGGATCCGCCCGCAGGGCATGAGTTACGGCGTGCCCTTTGAACACACATTATTCTGCATATACCTGCCCCCTGGCCCACAGTTTCCAACTTAAGGCGCTATAACATTCTCCCCCCAGCATCCCCTCGCGCCGCCGCCTCCGTCCGCCATCTCCGGCCACCCGCCCGGATGAGCGCCGCCTTCCCGGGATGGTGAATGAGACGTCGGAGGGGATTTGTGCAGGTGTTTTTGGATGCCTAAAGTGTGCCGTGTTTCCGTTAGGATAAAATAGAAAAATCTGATGGACAAACTTTGCTTTCCCAAGCAAAGTTTGAAGCAACTAAGGCGCCAAATCATCAGATTTGGCACCGCATGTTGCTGGTTCCATCAGATTTTTCTATTTTATCCTTACGGAAACTAGGCTAAACGCCCGGTATCCAAAAACACCTGCACAAATCCCCTCCGGCGTCTCATTCACCATCCCGGGAAGGCGCCCCCCTACTCTAAAAATTCCTTCAGTTCCGCCATAAAGGTGTTTACATCTTTAAACTCCCGATATACGGAAGCGAACCGCACATAAGCCACCGGATCCAGAGCCCTGAGCTTGTCCATCACAATCTCACCGATCATACTGCTCGGTATCTCTTTTTCCTCGCGGTTGAATATCTCCAGTTCCACGGCATCTATCGTCCGCTGAATCTCCGATGCCGGAACCGGTCTTTTATAGCAGGCACTTAAAATGCCCTGCTCAATCTTCGCGCGGTCATACTGTTCTCTGTTATTGTCTTTTTTGATAACGATCAGCGGAATAGTTTCAACCTTTTCATAGGTTGTGAAACGTTTTCCACACTCGTCACAGGAACGTCTTCTGCGTATAGAATTATTATCTTCTGCAGGCCTAGAATCAATTACTCTTGTGTCGGGGTTTCCACAATAAGGACATTTCATAATATATTCCGCCTTTCCTCCCATTTCTTCCCCCATTATACACAATAACTAGAACTTTTGCAAAAACTTTTCCTCCCTTATTTCCACCAAAATAATATCGGGACCGATCTTCTTGATGCAGTGCCACGGAATGACATATTCACAGTCTGTTCCAAGGAATCCGCAGATTTTCCCCGGCCCCGGAATGATGATGGCCTCCACCCGTCCCTCTTTGATGTCGATATCCACATCCACAACGCATCCAAGCCTTTTACAGTCGCATACATTAATAACTTCCTTTTCCCGCAATTCACATAATCTCATAATCTCACCACACCAAAAATGCCCGCATACAGCAGCAGCTTCTCTCACTGTTACTATATGCGGGCACTCTGAAATGCGTGTTAAATTGCCATTACCTTTTCACTTTCAAATGCTTTTGCAATCACACCGATTAATACGGCTCCCAGAACTAGTGTTACGCCCAGTGTCATCCCATACTGCATCATAGTCACTTCCTGCGTCAGAATGCCCTGCAGCGTAAGCGATGTGTTATAGATCGGCACGGCGTAGAACCATTCGTGCGGGGTCTTTGTTGTAAACATTGTCGTGATCCCAAGCACCAGAACCAGCATGTAAACCGGCATCACGTAAGAATTGGCCTCCTTCACGGTCTTGGCAAATACGGATACCAGGACGATAATTGCCGAATACAGAAATGCAATTGCCACAAGCAAAGCGGCCATCATTCCGATCTGCTTTGGATTCAACGACAGATCCAGTCCCATATCTCCGCCCATGCCGCTCATCATCTGCGGCATAAAGGCAACCATTGCACCCACATATACGACAGAGGATACTCCGGAGATAATCATCAGTGAAAATACTTTTCCAAGTACAATGGAGCTTCTCTTGATCGGGGAAACCAGAAGGCTTGCCATCGTGCCCCTTTCCTTCTCCCCGGCCACCATATCAGTTCCGATTCCCATAGCCCCCGCAAATAACAGGATGGTTACAAAATAAGGAAGCATCATTCCCAGAACCTTGCCGCTGGCTTTCTCCTCGTCCTGAATTACCATTTCGGGATTATCCGAATTTACTGTAAATACGGTAAGACCTTCCATGTCCTCCACACGGTCGGATAAGAGCAGCTGTCTGTATGACTCCAGGACGCCATTTGATATTGTGTCATATGCCGCGCGTGAATAGTCTTCCGACGGATTGTAATACGTCTTAACCTGAGGGGTTGGCGCTCCTGTCTGATAACTGGAAACCTCATCCAAAAAGCCTTCCGGAAATTCGATCAGCAGATCGGCCCCTCCGTTTTTTATCATATCTTCGGTCTCGGCCCTGTCGCTGACCGTATATACATCGCATTCTTTGTCCGCAGCCTTTAAAAATTCTTCAAAACCTGCCGGCGCATTCTGGAGATATACGATCGCCTTATGCGATTCGACGTCTTCCTGAGCGCTGCTGCTCAGACTGCTGACCAGAGTCATAATACCAACCATAATAATCACCGGAAGGAAAAATACTGAGAAGATCATCTTCTTGTCTTTGAAAACCCTTGCCAGCTCTTTCCCGCATATCTGTTTAATCCCGCTCATCTTACTTTCCTCCTTTCTGAATTCTGTAAAGTTCGAAAAAGGCATCTTCCAGATCCTCTGTGTTTGTATCATGAAGTATCTGATCCAGGCTTCCCTCAGCCACCTTGCAACCATCAATGATAATTCCGATCCTGTCACAGATTTTTTCGGCTTCTGACATGACATGCGTGGAGATAATCACCAGTTTGCCTTCGTCTCTTAATTTTCTTAAATAATCAGTAACGCCGCGTGCCGTCACTACATCCAGCCCATTGGTCGGTTCGTCAAAGATTACGATATCAGGATCATGAACCAGACACACCGCGATTGCAGCTTTCTGTGCCATACCTGTAGAAAGTTCTTTGATTTTTTTCTGGGAAAAGTCTTTAATCCCAAAGTATTCAAAAAGCTCCTCTTTTCTCGCTTTGAGCCTATCCTCCGGAATGTTATGTAATCTTCCGAAGAAATCAAACATATAATCCACAGAAAACTGAGGATCCAGCTTTATATCCCCTGTCAGAAAGCCGAGCTTCTCCCGCACCATTTCCGGCTCCTTCTGCACTTCATGGCCGGAAACATAGATCTCGCCTTTTGTCGGCTTGATGATGGTAGAGATACACCGCAGCGTCGTTGTCTTCCCCGCGCCGTTTGGTCCCAAAAGGCCGTATATCTCGCCCGGTTTTGCCGTAAGGCTCAGGTCATTAACAGCAGTCTTTACGGGGTTTGTCGTCTTGGATTCCTTCATCTGCTTTTTATTCAGTTTATAAATCTTGGTCAGGTTTTTGATCTCTATCATGATCTCCCTCCTCATTCTGTACTATTGTGTTAATACAACTATATATCCTTGTTATTGATTTGTCAATAACAATTTTTTCCTTCCTCAGCCCTTTCAATCTTTTACCAAATAGATTACAATATTAAAAAAATAAGGAGGACTATCCATGAAAGAAACTATCTTACTTTTTCACGTTCCCGATAAAGAAAAGCTGTTAAAAATCGAAATGGCACTTTTTCCCCTGCATGTTCGCTTGAAACATGTGAAAGAGGAAGAGTATCACCAGCCGCTCGGCGTACTGGCGGGTATAAAAGACGCGGTACCCGCCGAAGGAAATTATACCGGCAGCGCCCTGGCCGATACCATGATCGTTTTTGCATTCTTTGATGACAACCGTCTCAACCAGGCACTGGCAGCGCTGAAGAAAAGCGGCGCCGGCCCTCTGCCCTACAAGGCGGTCCTTACTCCGACCAACCAGTTCTGGACTGCCCACGAATGCTTGGCAGAACTGAAACGTGAACATGAGGCTATGACTCCCTAGTACAGCAGTGCACTAATAATTCAGCAATAATCACCTGCTCTCTACGTCATAGCTGTACCTGCTTTCGCTAGACGTAGGAACCACTACGCCGTCGCGAAAGCAGGCACAACTCTGACGCAGATATCAGGCACTTATTACTGAAAGATTAATGCACTGCTGTACTAGCAGGAATCATAGCTTTTTTTCATAATATTTTTTCACGATAACGGTAACAAGGAAATACAGCATTAGTACTCCCCATGCCGTCCAGAATACAGCAAAGTTAAAAAATCCTGAGATCAAAAGAACTGCATAACAGACTCCCATAACAATCATGCCTGCCCAATATGAGGTTTTTTCATTAATCATTTTATTTCTCTCGTCGGATACTTTGAGACGTTCTTCTCGTAGAAGTTTTTCATTCTTAAGAAGTTTTTTTGCCTTCAGGATCTCCTTAACCGCGAAGATAATGACGGCTGCACCGGTTCCCATAAAGACTCCGCATAAAAATCCCTCTTCATACTCTCCGCCTCTCAACATCATCACAATCGCCACTGCGATAGTAAGCAGCCCCACACCGCACATAAAAAAGTCTATCCTGATCCGGGCTTTTAGTTTCTCCCTGTACTCCTCGTCTGTCTTAGCTCCCTGTTGCAATGCTTTTATAAACATATATTTTCCTCCTCCAGATTAAAAATAAAAATATCCTCAATATTGACTCCAAAATACTGGGCAATCTTATGTGCCAGTATCAATGACGCATTATACCTGCCGTTTTCCAGCGATATGATGGTCTGCCTTGTCACCTCAACTGCATCTGCAAGTTCACTCTGCGTAATCTTCCGTTCCTTCCTCAACTGCTGAATTTTATTTTCCAAAAACATCCCCCATTTCTGACCGTCGTATTCAACGCTACTTTCCTCCATAAAACAAAGACCCCTTAAACGCTTTTATTCTGCGGTAGGACTTTTCCGGAAGAATCCCGATCAACATCAGGCAGATCGCCATCCCAAAAAGGAATCCCTTAATCAGCTCCGGAGTATCCGCAAACTGCTGAAGCAGCAAAGCCAGCGCATGAAATGCAAAACCCAGCTTTAATTCTCTCCTCATATCACCTTTTTTCATAATCACCGCTCTCCTTTGCCTCTAAAGAAAATGTATAGTTCGTTTTACATTTAAAGTATAGTACGCTTTACACAAAATGTCAAGTACATTTTACATTTTCCAACAACGACCTTTAATCCCGGCGCGGATAGGGAACGGGACGCTCAACAACAGGTTTACCGCAGACACGAAAGCACCACCAATTCAACCTCCATACACAGCCCCCGTTTAAGCTCCCCTATGCCTTTATATGGACTCCCTATGTTCCCATCATGCAGAAATACAATATCTGCACTTAATATACACTGTATATAACGTTATTATCTTGCCATTCCACAGTTGCAAAAAGAAAAGAGAGCCTTTCACAGCCCTCTTTCATATTGACTTTCTCATTCATTTGTCATACTTAACAGTTTGGCAACCAATGTCTCTAAACTTTTTCCCAAAAATGGGACAAAGTCTGGTATTGCACCAAATGCCATCCCAATTATTATCATTCGCCCACATTCTCTTGCAGATTCCAATGCAAATCCATAACTCAAAACACCTGTCAGAATAAATATAATTGATAAAAAGTAAAGCAAAATATTTCCCAACATCATCGGAATTTTTAATAACCAGCGAATCAATGTCATTACTGTGATTATTCCGGGCCTCCGGCCCACCCAGGCCGCAGTTTAGCGCAGTTAGACCGCGCATCAGCCCATTTGATACAAT
>NZ_WKZK01000097.1:0-6853 GCF_009680135.1 Eubacterium sp. BIOML-A2 | reverse complement strand
TGTTCCTTGTAACTTGTCCACCATATCAGTTCATTATAAAAATCTTAGATTTTTGTCTTGACAACTGAGCCACTATAATTGTAAAAATATTCGTGTAGCGGATTTGTCTGATGGTAAGGCTAATGATGATGGGTATAGAGGAGTCCATGTTCATTTCCAGTTAAGCAATTACCATTATCCGATAGAGATTCAGTATAATACTTATTATGACAGGCAATTGAACAACTGGCTTCATAAATATATTTATAAACATGATTATGAAAATAAGGTTGGTCGTACGTTGCGTAAGCGTTCTGATATGATGAAAATAGAGTTTCTCTGATGCTGGAAATATGACGGTTTTAGAACTGGTGAAAAAATATCTCACAGAAAACTGGTGTAAGGCATAATACCGAGGCGAATTACAACTTTGTAATCAATATTATCAAGAAAGAAACTTTTGGAAACAAGCGGATTGACAAGGTAAAACTATCGGAAGCAAAAGGCTGGCTGATTAAGTTGCAGAGTGATGGCAGAGGGTACAGTACCATACATACCATCAGAGATGTTGTAATTTGGCAGGGTGTTCCCATAGTGTGGGCAACGCAGTTTTACAGAAGAGAAGCGGCTTTCCTCTTGAGAGAACTTTGCATCACAGACCTTACAGAGAAGCTGCCCTTTGGAACCGTTATTCTTGTAGAGGAAAGGCTTGGGGGCGCAACAGCGGGGGCAGATGCAGCTGACCGGGATGTCACATTCAGAGCGGCGGCTGACGGGGCGTATTTTCTTAGCGTAACATTTTTCAAAGTAAGGGATGAGTTCCTTGTAAGTCCAGTCCTGCCGGAAGTCAGTGACACGTGGGAGTTCATCAATTTTGAATTTTTGATATTTGGGAGAATGGGAATCATCAAAAGCCACTGCTTGAGTGGGATATATCTGCAGATAAAATTTAATAACCAGCAATTCATTTAATAAAGGTATTGAATAATGCCTAGTAAATAAATTATAATGTCCATGAGCAATGTCTCCTTTTGTATAAGGTTGGTTTGGCGATTGACATTATACCAAAAAAAGGGAGGTCATTGCTCATTTTTTGCAAACTCCCATAAAATCAAGGTTTAACAATAAAAACAGGTAGTGAATTTGACATTACCGACGGAAACGGTATGAGGTAAGAGTATGAGTAATGACGAACTTGATCAACTACGACAGCAGGTAAATAGACTGCGGAAAGAAAATAAAATATTAAAAGCACTGCTGGAGAAAGAAAATATTTCATATACAGAGGCTATCACAAGGCTTGACTCATACGAAGAAGATGACGAATACGATCCAAACCAGGGTCGGCGGATCATTCACCCAGCTCAGATCACAGATGAAATGGCAAACCGGTTTTACGCAAGGTTCTGGGGACGCCAGGATGTTTACAGCAAACGAACAATTAAGAAATCAACGGGCGAAGTGAATTATTATCCCCAGTGCAATAACTTTTGGTCTGAGAGATGTTATAGAAAAAGCGGTACGAAAATAAAATGCATGGATTGTGAATACAGGGACTGGAGCAGGCTTACGATCCGCCAGATCAAAGCACATCTATTGGGAAAATCATATGAAGCATCTGATGTAATTGGAGTTTATCCTTTACTTACAGATAACACCTGCCGTTTCTTAGTATTTGACTTCGATAACCATGAGAAAAGTGCAGAAAAGAAAGATTTTGCGAATACTGATGAAGAGTGGCGGAATGAGGTAAATGCGATGTGCAGAATCTGTGATTTGAACGGGATCTATTTCCTGCTTGAACGCTCCCGCTCCGGCAGAGGTGCACATCTATGGATTTTCTTGGATAAGCCGGTATCGGCTGCGTTAGTCAGAAAATTTGGTTTCGCTTTACTTGAAAAAGGTGCGGAGGAAGTAAATCTAAAATCTTTCAAATACTATGATAGAATGCTGCCAGCACAAGATCACCTGCCGGAAGGCGGTTTGGGCAATTTGATTGCACTTCCGTTGCAGGGCAAGGCATTACTGGAGGGGAATAGTGCATTTATTGATGAAAAATGGAATGCATATCCGGATCAGTGGTCGGTATTAATGGGCACGCCCCGACTTACGAAAGAATTTCTTGAGGAAAAGATAAAGGAATGGGAGCCTGAGTATACAGTGGCAGAGAATGGCTGTGAAAGGGCGAATGAAGATGGTAACCGTTCAAAACCGTGGAATAGAAATAGAAAATTCCATGTAGCTGATGTAGATGGCAAGTTAAATGTTGTTCTGTCAAATGGGGTATATGTCGATACTATAAATCTGAAACCGGCTATCCAGAATCATATTCGTAAACTGGCTGCATTCAGCAACCCAATTTTCTACAAGAATCAGGCAATTGGCTTATCAAACTTTGAAAATTCCAGATGGATATATTTTGGAAAGGATGAGAATGGCTATATTGAAATTCCGAGGGGGCTGTTAGATGAACTGATCGAAAAGTGTAAAGAAGCTGGAATTCCATGTGATGTTGTGGATGAACGCGCTTCCGGGAGGCATATCAATGTTAATTTTTCAGGCGAACTTAGAAAAGAGCAGGAACCGGCAGTAGAAAAACTACTGCATTATGATAACGGCATCCTGCATGCAGCTACGGCATTTGGTAAGACGGTAGTCTGCAGTGCATTGATTGCAGAGCGGAAGACAAGTACACTCATTTTATTGAAATCCTCAACGCTGATTGATCAATGGATAGAATCGTTAGAAAAATTTCTTGTTATTGAAGAAGAAATGCCTGAATATGAAACAAAAACAGGAAGGAAGAAAAAGCGTAAAAGTTTGATCGGAAGGCTTCAGGGCCCGCATGATTCCACTACGGGTATTATAGACATTGCCATGGTGGGTTCTGTTTGCAAAAAAGGCGAATTTCATCCCAGATTATCGGAATATGGTATGGTGATGGTTGATGAATGCCATCATTCAGCTTCTGACAGAATCGTAAATATTCTGAATGAAGTAAAGGCAAAGTATGTCTATGGAGTGACAGCCACGCCGATGAGGGGAGATGGTCTTGAAAAAATCAATTATATGCTGATCGGCCCGATCAGATATCAATTTACTGCCAAGGATAAGGCAAAAGAGCAGAAGATAGGCCATCTGGTCTATCCTCGTTTTACAAGAGCAGTTGTCCCACGCGGTGCAGGACAGAAAATACATCCAAATGATGCCTACGAAATCAACCGAAATAATGAGATGAGAGACCGGCAGATAATAGAAGATGTAAAATCATGTGTTTTACAAGGGAGAACTCCGGTTGTTTTGACAAAATATAAAGATCATGCAGAGGGGCTGTATCATCAACTCAATGACTATGCAGATCACGTATTTCTGATGACAGGCAATAATTCTAAGAAAGAGCATAAAGCGATACGGGAACAAATGCAGAAGATTCCCGATCATGAATCATTGATACTTGTCGCCACGGGTAAATTAGTCGGGGAAGGATTTGATTTTCCAAGGCTGGACACACTGATCATGGCAGCGCCGGTAGCATGGAAAGGCGTTGTAGAACAGTATGCCGGGCGCCTGAACCGTGATTACGAGGGAAAAGAAAATGTCATCGTTTACGACTATGTTGACAGCCATATTCCAATGTTTGACAATATGTATGCGAAGCGGATGAGAGCTTATAAACAGATTGGGTATGAGATTTGTACGGACGCAGAAAATGGAAAGCAGGACGCAAATGCTATCTTTGATTATGAAAACTATGCCGATGTTTATAATCGGGATTTAATAAATGCTGATAAAAGTATCATTATTTCCAGTCCGGTCATCAGCGGCCAGAAAGTCAGCCATATCATTTCAATGTTGAGAAGCAGGCAGGAGGCAGGTGTAAAAGTTACCATTGTAACCTGGGCACCGGATGCGTATGGTTATGGGAAGAGCGACTATTGGATGGAGCTGCACGAGCGCATGCGGAAAGCGGGATTTTATGTTCAGCTTGCGGAGGAATTCTGTGAGCATTATGTAATTGTAGATGAAGAAATTGTGTGGTATGGGAGCATGAACTTTTTGGCGAAGGAGGATGCAGAGGATAATCTGATGCGGGTATGCAGTAAGAGCATTGCTGCGGAATTAATGGAGATGACATTTGGAGGGAGTAGGGGAGTGACGGAACTGAGGTAGTGAGAGCAGGGCTTTCGGTATATATTTGTCGCCAAATACTTTTAAGAATTAGTTATTGAAATTCTTGTTTTAAGGACTGTCAAAATACTTTTTATAACAGTGTGCTTTATTCTAACGGAGGATAAATATACAAAATGAAGAAACAAATATGTATAGAAGATATTGCTGAAGAATTAGAGGCATGTACGGATAGCTGGGAACAGTTTTTAAATACCGAAACCGGTGAAATAGTGGCGTTGTCGGATGGCATGTGGATAGAACGGGATGAAGAATTAGATGAAGAGATTGATGCTTTGGATTGTTATGAACGTCTTCCGAACCAATATGAAATCCATGAGTGGAAGATTATGGAGGCGTTTGCGCTGGGAGTGACATCGGAAAGAAAACAGGAGCGGCTTTTGTTGGCACTGCATGGAAGAAAGGCTTATCGCCATTTTAAAGATGAAATTATAAACTTGGGTATTGATGAAGAATACTACGCATACCGATTCCAGGCGCTATGTAAAATTGCGGAAGAATGGTGTGAAAAGAATGAGATTCCGTATACCACCCGGGAGGAAAAGCACTAATGAAAAGAGTAGTAGTTATTGGAGAAGAGGAAGAAGATCTTGTGTTCCATCAGTGTTCTGCTTTTATTTATGAATGGTTACTGAAGCAGGCGCATGTAAAAGAGGAGTCTCTGACGGATTGGCTGCTATATGATATATCAAGCAGCAATCTGAATATTTATTATAAGGCATTTTCACGCCATGAAGAATCAACGAGTGGAGTGGATTGGGAGTGGTGGATATTAACGGCGGATCCTTATTATAAAGATAAGTATAATGGGTATAGATTTTTGGTACAGGCTAAAAAGTTATGGCCAAATAATCAGGATAATTATTCATTATTAAGTTATGGTAATAAAAATGGATTCCAGATAGATTTGCTTTTGAATGAAGCCAGGTATAGAAATGCGTATCCATTATATATGTTCTACACGACCACACAGCCGGACATAACAGAACAAATAAAAAATATTCAATTTATAAAGGAAGAAACACTCAGATGGTGTGATGGCTTCAATAACGGATGTTTTTTATCAGATGCTGGAAGTATTAGTGAGATTCTTTTTAATTTGCCAAGACATAAAATATTTGATATAGAGATACTAAATCATTCATTGAAATTATCTCTTTTAGATAAATTATTTCAGGATCTGAGCAAGAGCGGGCATTTATTGAATAAATTCAATCAGAGATTGATAAAATTAGGGGGAATGGACTCTCAATACAAGGACGGGGTATATGGCATTAAGCACAGTGGAAGAGGAATACCGAATTACTTAAAGATTTTTGTCGAACGCCAGGGGCAAGATCTTAGCTGGCTTGAGAGAGAAATGAAGTACGAGATGGGAGAGATTGGCGGATTAGCTGTTATTGATCTGCGCGAGTGAAACGGGGCAAATCGGTGCCTTTAAGATAAAAAGGAACGTGAAATGAAAGAACGAATTATAGAGGAATTAAAAAAATTGAGAATACAGTAAATGTAAGAATTATAATGGCAGTTGAATCTGGAAGCAGAGCCTGGGGGGTGCATCTCCTGATAGCGATTATGATGTTCGGTTTATATATGTAAGGAGGAATGACAAATGATAGATTGTATAATTAACATAATTAGTGGACTTTCAGATAAGCAGGCAGACGTTATTATAGCATCTATTGGACTACTAAGTGCAGCGATTGTAGCTGTAATAGGATTATTTGGCTCTGCATTTACATTTATGTTAAACAAAAGAAGTGAGCGAAAAGTAGAACTTAGAAAAATAAAAGAAAAGTAATATATTGAATTTTTAGAAAGTATAGCAGAAGCAAAAGCGGTAAATAGTAATGAAAGGGCTAAGGTTAATACTATACTTTCGGAAAGAATACAAACTATATATTTAGTTGGAGATAAAGGGGTGCAGGAAGCCTTAGCTAATTTTTTGAGTTTTTTTACATCTAGAAATAAATCAGCTGCTGAGCAGAATAAATTATATGCAGACTTAATTATGGCAATGAAAAAGGATTTATATGGACAAAGAGAAAATTCTTTAGATTCAATATCGTTTACTGTATTTACGAATTAGAGGTTTGTTTTATATTCTTCAGTGTAAATAGAAATACTTAAATATCTGGATTCGGCTGGTATTCCAAGAGAGGTTAAATAAGAAATTATTAAGTGAGTTATAAATATAGAGGGGATTACAACCTTTGATTGATAAAACATGAGAAGTTATAAAAAGAACCGCCGGCCCTATCTTACGGCCTATCTGGAAGATGGACGCTGCAGCTTCTCAAATAATCTTAGCGGAAATACGATCCGGCCATTTACCTTTGGCCGCAAAAACTGGCTGTTCTGTGACACCCCTAATGAGGCCCAGGCCAGTGCCATTGTATACACTATGGTAGAAATGGTAAAGGCAAATAGAGTAAACGTCTATCACTATCTTACTTATCTGCTTGAGAAAATGCCAAATGATAGGATGAACGATGAAAAGATGGATATCCTGGCACCGTGGAATGAAAATATCAAATCGGAAATAGAACATCGTGCAAATGATGCAAATCAATCATATGTAAATTGTCAAGGTGCTCCGGCTGCTGAAAGTATACGGTAAACCATGAGTACTGGCTCATTTTTTGACCGCCGTTTCCGGCGGCCAGGTCTACACATTGGTCGTTTT
>NZ_WKZK01000096.1:0-8563 GCF_009680135.1 Eubacterium sp. BIOML-A2 | reverse complement strand
GAGAATCCGTGATTTCGAATCACGGATTCTCCCCTGTTTCGGGCCTGCTTGCTTCCTAGAATTCGTAAGATGCACTCTAGCATTTTCAAACAGCATGTGTACGCCTGCCCGCCTGTCCCTCATCGGCGCGGTCCCCCTACACCTTAATTACCCCCTGCCGATACTCATTAGAGAATGCCGTCTTGAATTTATCCGTGATGACGGATGTATATAGGTTTGACGCGAGTATATCGTGATAGAGCATTTTCTGCCCGATTTCGGGGATATCATCTGTCTCATAAAGGCTGGTCAGCAGCGGCAGTGTTCCATTTTTGACTACGCTGCCCAGGATTCTTTCTCGGTCTTTGCGGTAACCCAGAAGACGGGCGTAGTAGTGATAGCCTCCCTCGATATATTCTTCCACACTGTCCTTTTTGATGCCCAGCATGATGTGAAGAAGGGCGCGGTTAATGCGGGTCTGGGTGATTTCTTTTGTCTTAAGCAGCTCGCAGAACTGTTTGTAGTTGAAAAAGTTGTTGAGCTGGTTGATGATACGGTTGGCAAGCTCCACGGATACGTCCATGTAACGGCTCAGGTCATTGGCCGTCTTATTCAGAAGTTTGTACTTCATGATAAGGGAAAAGTCATTCTGGTAGACCGGATATTTCACGCGGTGGTAGTCTTTTAACAGCTCAAGACAGCTGGAGGGCACCTGGTCTTCCAGCTCATTTAATATGTTGGAAAAAGGCGTGTTTTCGAACGTGCTGCCTACGGACCGGGTGCTGATAGCGGAGCTGGAGTAGGCCAGGAGGGAACGGATGGCGGATGCGGAGCTGTAGCTGGAATTTAGTTTCTTGTCGTGGTAGTTGGATTCCACTCTTTTGATGGTATATGGGCGGATCGGGCTGTTCAGCTTTTTGAGTGCTTTTAGGTATTCGACTCCGAGGATGTTGTTCGGATCGTTGAGCAGGAAGGTATAGTCCGTGCTGCCCATATAGGCGGCCAGGGCCTCCTGCCTGGCGGCAGGGAAAGTATGACCGTTCTTTAAACCGTTCTGAAGAAAGCTTTTGTATTCTTCCGGCTCCTCATATAAGATGTCCGCAATTTTCTGAAGCCCATCCAGATCATTACATTCGCTGCCGAAACAGATGGAGTCCACGATTCCCAAGCTGTCCAGAAAGGAGACGGCGCCCATGGCGAATAATTCGGCGCTTCCGGTGGAATAGCAGACAGGCAGCTCGAAGACCGCACCGGCGCCGCATTTTAAAGCCATCTCTGCGCGTATGTATTTGGGCATGATGGCCGGGGTACCTCTCTGGACGTAATCCCCGGTCATGATGGCAATGGCGGTGTCGGCGCCGGTGACTTCCTTCGCTTTTTCTATATGGTATTGATGTCCGTTGTGAAACGGATTGTATTCTGTGATTAAACCGACAATTTTCATAAGATTCTCCTTGTATATCAATTTATTAACCATTATACTATAAAATGACAGGATGTTATAGGCTGAAATGTGTTTATTAAGGTTGATTTCTGTTAAATATAAGTAAGTACAGAGATTTTTTAGAATAATGTAGCTGTTCATGGTTCAGAACAGATACGAATAAATCAGGACAAAAGAGGGTGTATGGCATGGAAAAAACGAAGATTGAAGAGCTTCTGGAACAGCGCAGATTTAAGGAATTGAAAGAAGAATTAGAAGCCATACATCCAGTCGATATCGTGGAGATGCTGGAGGATTTTGACAGAAAACAGGCGCTCCTTATTTTCCGGCTTCTGGCCAAGGAGGAGGCGGCAGAGGTCTTTACGGATATGAACAGCGATATGCGTGAGGATCTGATCAATGCCCTTACGGACTCCGAGCTGGAAGAAGTTATGGACGAGATGTATGTGGACGATACCGTGGATGTTCTGGAGGAGATGCCCGCCAATGTGGTGGACCGTCTGCTTATGGCCACGGATGAAGATACAAGGAAGAAGATCAATGTGCTGCTGCAGTATCCGGAGGACAGTGCGGGCAGTATCATGAATGTGGATTACATCAGCCTGAGAAAAGAGATGACGGTGGCGGATGCTATCCTGAAGATCCGCCAGGTCGGCATTAATAAGGAAACGATCTATACCTGCTATGTGACGGAGAAGAAGCGGCTGATCGGCGCGGTGGATGTCAAGGATCTGCTGACGGCCGGGGATACCTGGCTGATCGAGGAGATCATGGATGAGAATGTGCTTTGCGCCAAGACGCTGGACGACCAGGAGGATGTGGCCGTTACGATTAAGAAGTACGGATTGATAGCGATTCCCATCATAGACCACGAAAACTGTCTGGTCGGGATTGTTACGGTTGACGACGCGATGTTCGTCCTGCAGGATGAGACAACCGAGGATATCAGTATCATGGCCGGTGTCAGCCCGAATGAAGATTCTTATTTTGGAACTTCGGTGTTCCGGCATGCAAAGAACAGGAGTCTCTGGCTGATGCTTTTGATGCTTTCCGCCACGGTGACAGGGGAAATCCTCGGATTCTATGAGGAGGCGATGGCGGTGATGCCGGTTCTGATTACATTTATTCCCATGCTCATGGGGACGGGCGGTAACTGTGGATCCCAAAGTTCCACCCTGGTGATCCGCGGGCTGGCCGTGGGTGAGATACAGTTCAAAGACATTTTCCGCGTTATCTTTAAAGAGATCCGTGTGGCGCTTGTGGTCAGTGTTTTGCTGGCGGTAGTGAATGGTATCCGCATTTATATCATGTATGGACAGAACATCACACTGGCAATAGCGCTTGGTATCACGATGATGGCGGTCGTTGTCATGGCGAAATGCATCGGCTGCACGCTGCCTCTGCTGGCGAAGAAGCTTGGGCTGGATCCGGCGATCATGGCAGCACCTCTGATAACCACGATTCTCGATACATGCACAATTCTGGTTTATTTTAATATCGTTACTGCTATATTTCACCTGAATGCCTGATGCAGCGGCAAGAATTGGTTTCATATGGGATTGTATTTAAAAATACACATAGTATATACTTGTATACAAAAATTCTTTGGGTTATAATGGAAAGAGTGAGAAAAAATGAAAGGTGGCATTTAAATCATGGGATTTATTGACGAAATCAAGGCAAGAGCGAAAGCTGATAAGAAAACAATCGTACTTCCGGAGACGGAAGATGTCAGGACTTACCAGGCTGCGGAAGCAGTTTTGAAGGAGGGGACAGCCAATCTGATCCTCGTGGGCAGCAAAGAGGAAGTTGAGAAAAACGGGGCGGGATATGATATCTCCGGCGCTGTGGTTGTAGACCCTGCAACGAGTGAAAAGACAGCGGCTTACATTGCAAAATTAGTAGAACTCAGGCAGAAAAAGGGAATGACGGAAGATCAGGCCAAAGAACTGCTTCTGAATAATTACCTGTATTATGGCGTTATGATGGTGAAGATGGGGGATGCGGACGGCATGGTATCCGGCGCATGCCACTCAACGGCGGACACGCTTCGTCCATGTCTGCAGATTTTAAAGACCAAGCCGGGCACAAAGCTTGTTTCTGCATTTTTCCTGATGGTGGTACCGGACTGTGATATGGGAGCGGACGGAACATTTATCTTCGGGGATTCAGGACTGGAACAGAACCCGGATCCGGAGAAGCTTGCCAACATTGCGGTTTCATCCGCAGATTCTTTCCGTACGCTGACAGGGAAAGAACCGATTGTAGCCATGCTGTCACATTCCACAAAGGGAAGCGCAAAGCATGCGGATGTTGACAAAGTAGTAGAGGCAACAAAGATTGCAAAAGAACTGGCGCCGGAACTGAAGCTGGACGGAGAGTTACAGCTGGATGCAGCTATCGTGCCGTCAGTAGGGGAATCCAAGGCTCCGGGAAGCCCGGTTGCAGGACATGCCAACGTATTGATTTTCCCGGATCTGGATGCAGGGAACATCGGATATAAGCTAGTACAGAGGCTGGCGAAAGCAGAAGCTTACGGACCGCTTACACAGGGGATCGCGGCTCCTGTCAATGATTTGTCACGCGGATGCAGTGCCGAGGATATTGAGGGCGTTGTAGCGATCACGGCAGTGCAGGCTCAGGCACAATAAACCGTTGGTAACAGTTCAAGCTTAACCGGACTGTTAAAAAGTTGTATGTAAGAGAGGCGGAGAACGCCCCTTATATAGAAATTCAGGAGGATAATAAAATGAATGTATTAGTAATCAACTGCGGAAGTTCTTCTCTGAAATTCCAGTTAATCGACTCTGAATCAGAGAAGGTGCTGGCAAAAGGCCTCTGCGAGAGGATCGGAATCGACGGCAGCCTTACCTATCAGCCGGCGGGCGGAGAGAAAGTGAAGTCGGAAAAAGACATGCCTACCCATACAGAGGCAATCAAGTACGTGATCGACGCGTTGACGGATTCCGAGACAGGTGTTGTTAAGAGCCTGGACGAGATCGGTGCTGTAGGACACCGTATGGTACACGGAGGAGAGAAGTTTGCCTCTTCTGTAGTGATCACAGAAGAAGTTAAGAAGGCAGTAGAGGAGTGTAACGACCTGGCGCCGTTACATAACCCGGCAAACCTGATTGGCGTGAATGCATGTGAGGAGCTGATGCCGAATACTCCTATGGTTGGCGTATTCGATACGGCGTTCCACCAGACGATGCCTGAAAAAGCATATATGTACGGACTTCCTTATGCATATTATGACAAATATAAAGTAAGACGCTACGGCTTCCACGGGACAAGCCACAGCTTCGTATCCAAACGGGCAGCGGAGATTTCAGGTAAGCCTTATGACGCCGTGAAGACGATCGTCTGCCACCTTGGAAACGGCGCAAGCGTGTGTGCCGTATTAAACGGCAAATCCGTAGACACATCCATGGGACTGACCCCGCTGGAAGGGCTGGTTATGGGAACACGTTCCGGAGATATTGATCCGGCGATCATGGAATTTATAGCAAAGAAAGAAAATCTGGATATCGAAGGCCTGATGAAAGTCCTGAACAAGGATTCCGGCGTATACGGTCTGTCAGGGCTGTCCAGCGATTTCAGGGACCTGTCCTCTGCAGCTGCGGAAGGAAACAAACAGGCACAGATCGCCCTGAAGGTATTCTCATACAGAGTAGCCAAATATGTCGGAAGCTATGCAGCAGCTATGAACGGCGTGGATAACATCGTCTTCACAGCAGGAATCGGCGAGAACGACCACGAAGTACGCGAAGAGGTTTGCAGTTACCTGCAGTTCCTTGGCATAGAGCTTGACAAAGAAGCCAATGCCAAGAGAGGCGAGGAAGTGATGATCTCGACTCCAGACTCAAAAGTAAAAGTCTATGTAATACCGACGAACGAAGAGCTGGCAATCGCAAGAGAGACAGTTGCACTTGTAAAATAAGGCTGACGATAAAAAGAATGAGCGGATAGATCCCATGTCTGTCCGCTCATCTGATTTGTTAGAATATTCTGAAAACGGTGCGCAAAGGGGTCAGACCCCTATGAAGATCCCCTTTATTTTACATTTTTTAGTTGACAAACTTATTTTACATGATATAATAATCTAGGTATGAATAGGAGTAATGAAGATGTTAATTAGCCTATCAGACGTTCTGTCAGACCAGCATAAGACAGTTGAAGAAACAGTGCCTGTGGAATTGGAAGAACTGCAGTTGAAGACCGGTTTGTTTCCGGTGGTCAGCAAAAAACCTGTGCACGTTGTCGTTACACACGTAAAGAACAAGGAATTACAGATCAAGGCAGAGACGAAAGTTTCGGTTATGATACCATGTGACCGTTGCCTGGAGGATGTAAAGCAGGAGTTTGTACTGGATTTTATCAAGCGCGTGGATTTGAATGTTGCGGATGCCGATTTGCCGGAAGGATTAGATGAATCAAATTTCATTGACGGATATCATCTTGACGTGGACAAAATGCTCTTTAATGAGATATTGATAGGATGGCCGACGAAAGTTCTATGCAGCGAAGACTGTAAAGGCATTTGTAACGTTTGTGGTCAGAACCTAAATATGGGTACCTGTGACTGTGAAGATACGGGGCTTGACCCAAGAATGTCAGTTGTCCGTGATTTGTTTAAGAATTTTAAGGAGGTGTAACCTATGTCTATCTGTCCAAAGAATAAATCTTCAAAAGCTAGAAGAGATAAGAGAAGAGCTAATTGGAAGATGAGTGCTCCAAACCTTGTGAAGTGCAGCAAGTGCGGAGAACTTATGATGCCTCACAGAGTATGTAAGGCTTGCGGCTCTTACAACAAAAAAGAAATCATTTCTGTTGACTAAGTACAGAGAAGACAAGGCTTCCCGGGATTCCGGGAAGCCTTTTTTCATGGGTTTACACCAATTCTGTCACTATGGAGATATATAATCATGTGAACCAAACACGTGTGCGTGATGAAATGAATAAAATCGGAAACATTCAGTGAAAGAAGTGTCTTTTCTCTATATTCCTGTTATAATATAGAATATAGAAGGAAATTCTGTTTCAAGCAGGAAGGTGATAAAATGCCTGCAATAAAAGAAAAGGCTTTTGAATTAATTGAAAAGATGCCAGATGATAAAGTGGTATATATTGTAAATATTATGGAGAATTTAGATTCTCTTTTTAATGGAACGGAACCTGATGAAGAGAAAATGCAGGCTTATGAGAATTTGAAAAAGTACAGAAGACCTGCATGTACAAGTAACCTTTTAAAAATAAGTAGAAAGGGGTGCTGATGTGTGTAGGAAGTCTGAATTTAATATCATTATAGAGCAGATGAAAAAAATTTATGAAAAGGCATTTGGAGAAAATCTTGTAAGAATATTTTTATATGGTTCCTATGCCAGAGGTGATTATAACGAATTTTCAGATATAGATTTGGCAGCGATTGCCAAAGGAGACAGAATAACTCTGCAAAAGATTCTGGAAGAGGTATGGGATGAAGCGGCTGATTTGGGGCTTGAATATGACACAATTATTTCCCCTACAGTAATACCATTTGATGAGTTTGAGCGGTATAAGGAGATATTGCCATACTACCGTAATATTGAAGCGGAAGGGGTTGTTATCAGTGCTTAGTGACGATATAATCAATTTAGTAAAGTACCGTATTACTAATGCAGAAGAGAAAATGATATCAGCTAATTTATTATTAGAGGCGGGGCAGTTTAAAGACTCAATAGGCAGATCATACTACGCGATGTTTTCAGCAGTAAGAGCACTGTTAGCTTGTGATGGAGTAGATTACTCTAAACATTTAGGGGTAATTGCATATTTCCAGAAAAACTAAATTAAAGAGGGGATATTCAATAAGAAGTATTCCAAATATATACAGAATGCTTTTCAGGTGAGAAATACCAGTGAGTATGATGATTTTTACATCGTATCAAAAGAATCAGCATTAATACAATATGAAAGAGCTGAGGAGATGCTGATGGAAGTAAAAGAATATTTGAGAAAAAGCATAGGTATAATATTGCCTTCTTCGGATAACGAATGAATAGGCTTAGAATTAGGATATGTTCAAATGGTTTCGATGATGAGGGGCTAATAGATAGGAGGAAATTATGGCTATAGCGGCGAAAGACAGAAAAAAGGAATATGAAAAAGACCAGAATGAATTATTCGCAATGCTTGACAAAGGCATTGCTGATATGAGATCTGGCAGAACGATAGAACATGATGAAGCTATGAGGATTATCAGGGAGAAGCTAGCACAGTATGATGTATAAAATACGGGAAACTCAGGAAGCAGTAAAGGATGTGACTGATTTAGCCGTATACATGATAGAAAACTTTGAAAACCCTAAAGCATCACATGATTTTCTGGAGAGGTATGATAAGGAAATCCAACAGCTAAAAACATTTCCTTTTGGTTATCGCGGGATAAGCTTTGAGTATCAGGGAATGGAGATCAGGCTGAAACCTTATGCTACATACAATATCTTCTTTGTGGTTGACCAGGGTATACAGGAGATTATTATCTTAAGGGTTTTAAAGGACAGGCAGAATTGGAAAGCCATCCTGTCAGGGGAAACAGACTATAGGCTATAACATGCAGTCTCTTTTCTCATTTACATAGTTTACACCAATCTTTACACCAAATGACTGCTGTACTGACGAAGGCGGATACAATATGATAAAAAGAGAAAATGGGCGAAACCCTTGAATTTTCGCCGTTACAGCGCGTGATAATGTATTAGGTTGATGCACCTTCGCTTAAAACAAAAAAGAAATCATTTCTGTTGACTAAGTACAGAGAAGACAAGGCTTCCCGGGATTCCGGGAAGCCTTTTTTCATCTTATGGGAAAGTTCGCCTATAAGATAAAAAAGCCCTCCCGGCGGGATACGCATTGCGGCGTAAGCATTAGATGCCGCTATGCGACAGCAGCAGACGCGAGCATCGCTGGTGAAACTCTATTTTTGTATTACAGAAAAATGAAATAAGAAACGGTTAAAAGCCAGGTGCGGAAGATTGTTCTTGGCTTATTATGATGTATGTAGACAATTGCTGAATCATAAAGGTGATTATTCCGGGCCTCCGGCCCACCCAGGCCGCAGTTTAGCGCAGTTAGACCGCGCATCAGCCCATTTGATACAAT
>NZ_WKZK01000095.1:0-8651 GCF_009680135.1 Eubacterium sp. BIOML-A2 | reverse complement strand
TGCATTATGGCAAAGAAAAAGAAGCTCTGTTACGAGCTTCCTAAAGAATGAACGCTAAATCGACTGTGAATAGTAACCATATTATCCCTTCTTCTTAAATTTGTCCTTGACAAAGGGTACACTTCAGAACAAGGATTATCACAAGGGGTAGAGAAAGGCATTAGAGCGATGGTACTGGATTATATAGAGGAAGGCTTTGATGAGAATAAGATTTTAATAAAATTGCAAAAAAGATTTACTTTGTCTGAGCAGAAGGCGAAAGAATATTATAAAAAGTTTGGGAAAAGTGAATAAGGGGATAGTGAAATAGATGCAATTCTGCAGTAATAGTTCAAACGTTTCTTTAAATTTCTACAATGTGATGAATTTTGGTGAAATATATGTGCAATCCCTTGACTATTCCCCGGTTTCTTTTTATAATATCCCTGTGCAGACAAAAAAGACTATGACGAAGACAGTAAGTTTTCACTGAAATTTGCAGCGAGCCGGAGGTGGTGCGAGCCCGGTATGAGTAAGTGATTTCTGAACATCACTTCTGAGTCGCAGTCCTCGAAACGGAAGCAGTAGAGACTGACGGAGTTCCCCCGTTACGGGAACGCATATACAAGGCAGGATCAAAAAGGCCGGAGTATGTTGTAACAGGTGGTAAACGACAGTGAAAGCTTTCGTCCTATTACAGGGCGGAAGCTTTTTTATGATATTGGAAATTCCACAGGAATTGCCAATATCATAAAAACCCTCCGGGGGATGCGCACTGCGGCGTAAGAGGTAGATGCCGCGCAGCGGCCGCCGCAGGCGCGAGTTTCGCGAGCGAAACTCTATTGCATGATATTGGAAATTCCACAGGAATTGCCAATATCATAAAAACCCTCCGGGGGATGCGCACTGCGGTGTAAGAGGCAGATGCCGCGCCGCAGGCGCAAAGGAAGCAGGGCGCAGCGGTGTCCGTTTCGTGTTAAATGAAATAATTATAGGAAGGTGAGATGAGTTATGTATAAGAAAGTTTCTACGGATATGAATTTTGTTGAGCGTGAAAAAGAAGTTGAAAAGTTCTGGGCTGATCATAATATTTTTCGGAAAAGTATGGAGGAGCGGGAAGGCTGCCCTGAGTATACATTCTATGACGGGCCTCCAACCGCGAATGGGAAGCCTCATATCGGACATGTGTTGACGCGCGTTATCAAGGATATGATTCCGAGATACCGTACGATGAAGGGGTATATGGTTCCGCGTAAAGCCGGATGGGATACTCACGGGCTTCCGGTTGAGCTGGAGGTGGAAAAGCTTCTGGGACTCGACGGGAAGGATCAGATTGAGGAATACGGCCTGGAGCCTTTTATCGATAAGTGTAAAGAAAGCGTATGGAAATATAAGGGGATGTGGGAAGATTTCTCCAGTACGGTTGGATTTTGGGCTGATATGGAACATCCCTATGTGACCTATGATAATAATTTTATCGAATCCGAGTGGTGGGGGCTGAAACAGATCTGGGACAAGGGCCTTCTTTATAAGGGATTTAAGATTGTACCTTACTGCCCGCGGTGCGGGACTCCTCTGTCTGCCCAGGAAGTGGCCCAGGGGTATAAAGATGTCAAGGAACGTTCTGCGATCGTCAGATTTAAGGTGAAGGATGAGGATGCTTATATTCTGGCATGGACAACCACGCCCTGGACACTGCCTTCTAACCTGGCGCTCTGCGTGAATCCGGCGGAGGATTATGTGAAGGTAAAGGCAGCAGACGGCTATGTGTATTATATGGCGCAGGCGCTGCTGGATACGGTACTTGGCAAGCTGGCAGAGGAAGATAAGCCGGCATATGAGATTCTGGAGACATATAAAGGAAAGGATCTGGAATACAAGGAATATGAGCCTCTGTTTGCCTGTGCGGCGGAAGGGGCTGCGAAGCAGAATAAGAAGGCGTTCTATGTGACCTGTGATTCCTACGTTACACTGACGGATGGTACCGGTATTGTACACATTGCCCCTGCTTTTGGTGAAGACGATGCGAATGTTGGGAGAAGCTATGGACTGCCGTTCGTACAGCTTGTAGATGAAAAGGGAAATATGGCGGAATCCACGCCATTTGCCGGAGTCTTCGTAAAGAAGGCGGATCCGATGGTTCTGAAAGACCTGGAGGAGAGAGGGCTTCTCTTTGATGCTCCGAAGTTCGAGCACAGCTATCCGCACTGTTGGAGATGCGATACGCCGCTGATCTACTACGCGCGCGAATCCTGGTTCATCAACATGACCGCCGTGAAGGACGATCTGATTGCCAATAACAATACGATCAACTGGATCCCTGAGAGTATCGGGAAGGGACGTTTCGGCGACTGGCTGGAAAATGTGCAGGATTGGGGCATCAGCCGCAACCGTTACTGGGGCACGCCTTTGAATATCTGGGAGTGTGAGTGCGGACATCAGCATTCTATCGGAAGCATCGAGGAACTGAAATCCATGTCCGATAACTGTCCGGATGATATCGAGCTTCACCGCCCGTATATTGATGATGTTACGATAAAATGCCCGGTCTGCGGCAAAGAGATGCACCGCGTGCCGGAGGTGATTGACTGCTGGTTTGACAGCGGCTCCATGCCGTTTGCACAGCATCACTATCCGTTTGAGAATAAAGACCTGTTTGAACAGCAGTTCCCGGCAGACTTTATATCAGAGGCTGTGGACCAGACGAGAGGATGGTTCTATTCTCTGCTGGCGATCTCTACTCTGCTCTTTAATAAGTCGCCGTACAAGAATGTCATTGTGCTTGGCCATGTGCAGGATGAGAATGGCCAGAAGATGAGCAAGTCCAAGGGAAATGCAGTGGATCCGTTTGATGCGCTGAATCAGTATGGCGCGGATGCAATCCGCTGGTACTTCTATGTGAACAGCGCGCCGTGGCTGCCGAACCGTTTCCACGGAAAAGCAGTGACAGAGGGACAGCGTAAGTTTATGGGAACGCTGTGGAATACCTATGCATTTTTTGTACTGTATGCAAATATAGATGAATTTGATGCAACCAAATACAGCCTGGATTACGAAAAACTGAGTGTTATGGATAAATGGCTACTGTCCAAACTGAATACACTGATAAAGACCGTGGATGAGAACCTTGAAAATTACAGGATTCCGGAGAGCGCAAGGGCGCTGCAGGACTTTGTGGATGACATGAGCAACTGGTATGTCAGAAGAAGCCGGGAGCGTTTTTGGGCAAAGGGCATGGAGCAGGATAAGATCAATGCGTATATGACGCTGTACACTGCGCTTGTGACCGTTGCGAAGGTAGCGGCGCCGATGATTCCGTTTATGACAGAAGAGATCTATCAGAACCTGGTATGCAGCATTGACAGTGGAGCTCCGGAGAGCATCCATCTCTGTGATTTCCCGGTTGTTAACGAGAGTTATATCGATGGGGAGCTGGAATCCAATATGGCCAATGTCCTGAAGCTGGTTGTAATGGGACGCGCGTGCCGCAATACAGCTAATATCAAGAACCGCCAGCCGATCGGCCAGATGTTTGTGAAAGCAGGGTTTGATCTGCCGGAATTTTATCAGGAAATCGTTGAAGATGAGCTGAATGTCAAGAATATGAAGTTCACAGAGGATGTGAGAGACTTTACTTCATATAGTTTTAAACCACAGTTAAAGACAGTCGGGCCAAAGTATGGTAAGATGTTAGGTGGAATCAAGTCTGCCCTGGACAGTCTCGACGGCAATGCTGCTATGGACGAGATTAATGAAACCGGAGCATTGAAGCTGGACATCAGCGGACAGGAGATTACTCTGTTTAAGGAAGACCTGCTGATTGATACGGCGCAGATGGAGGGGTATGTATCTGAAAATGATAACGGTATAACCGTTGTTCTGGATACAAACCTGTCAGAAGAACTGTTAGAGGAAGGTTTTGTAAGAGAGATTATCAGCAAGATCCAGACGATGCGTAAGGAAGCAGACTTTGAGGTCATGGATAAGATTAAAGTGACTTACGCGGGAAGCGCAAAAGCAGAAGGTGTCTTTGCAAAGCACGGGAAAGAGATCGGAAGCGAAGTACTCGCAAACGAAGTTGTGAAGGCAGAACCGGCAGGCTATGTGAAGGAATGGAAGATAAACGGCGAGGCTGTTACAATGGGCGTAATGAAAGAAGGGATGTAAGATATATGTATAGTAAGCGATTTGAAAAAGAAGTTTTCAAAGAAATCGTCCGGGACAATGTGAAGACACTGTACCGGAAGAAGATAGAGGAGGCGACGCCCCAGCAGATATTCCAGGCGGTTTCTTATGCCGTGAAGGACATCATCATTGATGACTGGCTGGCAACGCAGGCGGAGTACAGGAAGCAGGATGCCAAGACGGTCTATTACATGTCCATGGAATTTCTGATGGGCCGTGCCCTGGGCAATAACCTGATTAATATGACTGCCTACGGGGATGTGAGGGAAGCGCTGGAGGAGATGAATATCGATCTGAACGTGATCGAGGACCAGGAGCCGGATGCGGCGCTTGGAAACGGAGGTCTGGGGCGTCTGGCCGCATGCTTCCTGGATTCACTGGCAACACTGAATTACCCTGCATACGGATGCGGTATCCGCTACCGCTATGGGATGTTTAAACAGAAGATTGAAAACGGCTACCAGATCGAGACACCGGATGACTGGCTTAAGGAAGGCAATCCCTTCGAGCTGCGCAGACAGGAGTACGCAAAAGAGGTGCGCTTCGGCGGTACGATCCGTTTTGAAAAAGATCCGGAGACCGGCAGAGATAAGTTTATTCAGGAGAATTATGAATCCGTGCGTGCGATTCCGTATGATATGCCGATCGTGGGCTATGGGAACCATGTGGTGAATACACTGCGGATCTGGGATGCGGAGCCGATTACGAACTTTTCCCTGGAATCATTTGACAGAGGGGACTACCACAAGGCGGTCGAGCAGGAGAACCTTGCCAAGATGATCGTGGATGTGCTCTATCCCAACGATAACCACTATGCCGGCAAGGAGCTGAGGCTGAAGCAGCAGTATTTCTTTATCTCAGCCAGCCTGCAGGCCCTGATTGCGAAGTATAAAAAGGACCACGACGACATCAAAAAGCTTTATGAGAAGGTGGCAATCCAGATGAATGATACGCATCCGACGGTTGCCGTTCCGGAGCTGATGAGGCTGCTCATTGATGTGGAAGGCCTGACCTGGGAGGAGGCATGGGAAGTGACCACAAAGACCTGTGCCTATACCAACCATACGATTATGGCAGAGGCGCTGGAAAAATGGCCGATCGATCTGTTCTCTAAGCTGCTTCCGCGTATTTACCAGATCGTCCAGGAGATCGACCGCCGTTTCCTGCAGGAGGTCCGCGCCAAATATCCGGGCAATGAAGAGAAGGTCAGAAAAGTGGCAATCCTCAGGGACAATCAGGTGCGCATGGCGCATATGGCGATTATAGCCGGTTTCTCCGTCAACGGTGTGGCAAGGCTGCACACGGAGATCCTGAAAAATCAGGAACTGAAAGATTTCTATGACATGATGCCGGAGAAGTTTAATAATAAAACAAACGGGATCACACAGAGACGTTTTCTTCTCCATGGCAACCCGCTTCTTGCGGATTGGATCACGGAAAGGATAGGGGACGGATGGATCACGGATTTATCCTTGATCGGCAACCTGAAGCCGCTGGTAAATGATGAGCGCGCAAGAAAAGAATTTATGCAGATCAAATATCAGAACAAGGTACGCCTTGCAAAATATATCAAAGAAAATAATGGAATCGATGTGGATCCTACGTCCATCTTTGATGTGCAGGTCAAGAGACTTCACGAATATAAGCGTCAGCTGCTGAATATTCTGCACATTATGTATCTGTACAATCAGATCAAGGAGCATCCGGAGATGTCATTTTATCCAAGGACATTTATCTTTGGAGCAAAGGCCGCGGCAGGTTATCTCAGAGCCAAAGAGACGATCAAGCTGATCAACTCCGTAGCGGATGTGGTGAACAATGACAGAAGCATCAACGGCAAGCTGAAAGTTGTATTTATCGAAGATTACCGCGTATCCAATGCGGAGCTTCTGTTTGCGGCAGCGGATGTGAGCGAGCAGATCTCGACCGCGTCCAAGGAGGCATCCGGCACCGGAAATATGAAGTTCATGCTCAACGGCGCACCGACCCTGGGAACAATGGACGGCGCCAATGTGGAGATCGTGGAGGAAGTCGGAGCGGAGAATGCATTTATCTTCGGGTTAACTTCCGAGGAGGTTATTAACTACGAGAATAACGGCGGCTATAATCCGATTGACATTTACTTTAATGACTGGGAGCTCAAACGCGTGGTCGACCAGCTGATGGACGGCACCTATGCGGGCGGCAACCACGAGATGTACAAGAACCTGTATAACTCCCTTTTAAATACACATTGCACAAACAGGCCCGATACTTACTTTATTCTGAAGGATTTCCGCGCGTACGCAGAGGCGCAGAAAAAAGTGGAGGCTGCCTATCGCGACGTACAGAGATGGTCGAAAATGGCGATGATGAACACTGCATGCAGCGGGAAGTTCACCTCAGACCGGACAATCGAGGAGTATGTAAAGGATATCTGGAAACTCGAAAAAGTGAATGTCCCGTCAGGACAGCCGGAATAGGAGGCATTTATGAATTATTATGACAGTTACACTTATACTTATAACTCACCGGTGGATTCAATGCTTACGGGGATTCTGGCCATTTATCTGATTGTGCTTGCAGTGTGGTTCATTTTCTTCGTAATCAGTTATGTATTCAAAGGAATCGGTATGTATACGATTGCAAAGAGACAGGGCATGGATTACCCCTGGCTCGCGTTCATTCCGTTTGCAAGGACATATCTCCACGGAGAGCTGGGCGGAAGCATAACCCTCAAATCCAAAACCATCAAAAATCCGGGGATCTGGCTCCTTGCAATGCCGTTCATCTTCGGTGTGGTAAACTTTATTTTTTATATGATCGTCTGGGTAGTCGGACTGGGGGCGTTTTCCAGCCTCTATTCCAGTGCTTTATACAGTCATGGGGGCGGTACATCTTCACATTTCAGCAGCAGCGTGATCATGGGAATCATCATTATAGCAATTATCTGGGTGATTGCTGCTATTGTGTACAGCGCCTTCTATAAAGTACTGAGTGTTCTCATAAATCACCAGATTCTTGAGAAGTTTACTTCAAAAAACATGTCCATTGCGCACGCAGTACTGTGCATGGTAGTTCCTCTTTACGAGTCCATCTGCCTCTTCGCAATGCGCAACAGGAACTTTAATCCGGGAATGGAGCCGGATCTGGGAAGGCCGTTTATCCAGCCGGGTTACCCAACTATGCCGCCGGCCGGATCCATGCCGGGGCCGTATACCGCAGTACCTGCGCCTCAGGCGCCGGTGCAGGGAGAACCTGCAGCACCGGAGGCCCCAGTGCCTCCCACAACACCGGATATGAGTACGCCGCCTGTACCTCCCGTTCCTCCAGTACCTCCAGTGACGCCTGAAGCACCGGTATCAGCACCAAAGGCTCCTGGTTCAGAGGAGGAGCCGGAATGCGCGCAGGAGCCGTCAGTGATTATTCTGCCGGATACGGAAGCCAAAGCAGAAGAGAAGGTATCCGGGCCAGAGACTGACGTAGAAACGCAGGAGCAGCCACAGGGTACCCAGACCTACGAGGAGTACACAGAAAAGAAAGAAAACAGTGACTTATAAAAAAGGGGTCTGACCCCTTTGAGCCCTTCATATAATATATATATGGAGGGCTTTTTTATGGGACAACGTTATATGCGGCAAAAAGTCAAAACCGTCTGTTCATTTTTACTTATTTTAATTCTGCTTCCCTATGTGGTCGCGGTTTTTGTAAACGGCGCGGATATGGAAGTAAACGGAAAAAATGGCGGTGCTTATGTGCAGGTGAAGAAAACATCGGAGGATGGAAGTGATCAGGTGATCAAGGTGCCCTGGGATGAATATTTTCTGGGTATGCTTGCAAAAGAAATGCCCGGAAATTATGAAGAAGAAGCGCTGAAAGCACAGGCAGTTCTGATCCGTACCAACCTCTACCAGACGTTGGACAGCAGTGAGGATAAGCTGCTGGAGGACAATTACCTGGATACAAAATCTCTGGAAAAAAAGTGGAGTGCCAAGGAATTTGAAACTTATTACAAAAAATTAAAAAAGGCAATGGATGAGACCGAAAATCAGGTGTTATACTATAATGACACGTATGCATTGGTGCCGTTCCACCAGGCCAGCAATGGTAAAACAAGAAGCGGCCAGGAAGTTCTGGGAAATGAAGACTGCCCCTATCTGGCGGTAAAAGAATGTCCTAAGGATAAAGAAGCCGAGGACGAGATGCATGTTTACAACATGGAGTACAAAGAAATACAAGCCAAGTGCCAGCCGTTTCTGGTGGCCGTTGATAAAGAAAATGCAGAAAAAACCTACAGTTTCTCTGACTTTGAGATACAAGCCTACGATTCTGCGGGATATGTATCACAGATGAGAATTGGTGATACGGTCTGCAGCGGCGAACAGTTCCGGGAGGCCCTGTCACTGGCGTCCAGTGCGTTTTCTCTGCAGGAAGCGGACGGGGGCCTTCGGATTACGACTATGGGAAAAGGGCACGGCCTGGGGATGAGCCAGTGGACGGCAAACGAG
>NZ_WKZK01000094.1:0-9343 GCF_009680135.1 Eubacterium sp. BIOML-A2 | reverse complement strand
AGTTGTTGCTGAACCCAGCGCGGGAAATCATCAGATTTCCCGTGATGTGTTCAGCGTACCCGCCTATCCGGCATCGGGTGTTCTAGAATCACTTAGCAGCATGGGTGCATATCGCAACGGCATATACAGCCCCAGCACCTCCCCGGCCTCCCTGTCATGAAGCGTCCCCATCCGTCGACTAGGCTAAAGCTAGCCGACTAAATCCCGATTTTAAAAAAAGTATTGACATTTGAAAGTTCCCGTAGTAAAGTATTTATCAAACCTATGAGGAAGAGCAAGTACCTTTTGTACTTACCACACAGAGAGCTGCAGGCGGTGGGATTGCGGCAGGACAAGACAGATGGGAATGGGCTTCTGAGGGCGAACTGAAAGTTACAGTAGGTGAGCCGGAGAGAGTACTCCGTTAACAAAGTCAGCATATGTTAGTATGCATGAGAGGATGCGTTCGCCGCATCAAGCTGGGTGGCACCGCAGGAGTTTTGATGATTCATACTCTTGTCCCTGCAATAATTTATTGTGAGGGATAGGAGTATTTTTTGTGCAGATAAAAAGGCTTATCCCTAAAAAAAGAAAGGAGATTTATAAAATGAGTGAAAACAAAATTCCCTACAAGATTTATCTGGAAGAGAGCGAGATGCCGAAGGAGTGGTACAATGTCAGGGCCGATATGAAGAATAAGCCGGCCCCGCTTCTGAATCCGGGGACTTTAAAGCCTATGACCGCTGAAGAATTGGGGGTTGTATTCTGTGAAGAACTGGTGAAACAGGAACTTGATAATGACAACCGTTATATTGAGATTCCGGAGAAAATACGGGATTTTTATAAGATGTACCGCCCGGCTCCACTTGTCAGGGCATACTGCCTGGAGGAGAAGCTGCAGACTCCGGCGAAGATTTACTATAAGTTCGAGGGAAATAATACAAGTGGAAGCCATAAACTGAATTCTGCGATTGCGCAGGCCTTTTATGCAAAGGATCAGGGCCTCAAAGGTGTGACAACAGAAACAGGCGCAGGCCAGTGGGGAACAGCCCTCTCTATGGCTTGCTCTTATCTGGATCTGGATTGTAAAGTATACATGGTAAAATGCTCATACGAACAGAAGCCGTTTAGAAGAGAAGTGATGCGGACATATGGGGCAAGTGTAACACCGTCTCCATCCGAGACAACGGAGGTCGGAAGGAAGATCCTGGCCGAGCATCCGGGCACTTCAGGAAGCCTGGGATGCGCGATTTCCGAGGCTGTGGAAGTGGCAACACATTCGGAAGGATACAGATATGTGCTGGGAAGCGTATTGAATCAGGTACTGCTCCATCAGTCCATCATCGGTGTGGAAGCGAAGATTGCTATGGACAAATATGGAATCAAACCGGATGTTATCATCGGATGTGCCGGAGGCGGTTCCAATCTGGGAGGTCTGATCTCACCGTTTATGGGAGAGAAACTCAGGGGAGAGGCTGATTATCAGTTTATCGCTGTTGAGCCGGCATCCTGCCCAAGCCTGACCCGTGGCGTATTTGCATATGATTTCTGCGATACAGGCATGGTTTGCCCCCTGGCTAAGATGTATACTCTGGGAAGCGGCTTCATTCCATCTGCGAACCACGCAGGAGGCCTGAGATATCATGGAATGAGCTCCACTCTGTCACAGCTGTACCACGACGGATACATGGAGGCGCGTTCTGTTGAGCAGACATCCGTATTCGAGGCCGCAGAACAGTTCGCACGGGTAGAGGGCATCCTTCCTGCACCGGAGAGCAGCCATGCAATCAAGGTTGCTATTGACGAAGCAATGAAGTGCAAGGAGACGGGAGAAGAGAAGACCATTCTGTTCGGACTGACTGGAACCGGATATTTTGATATGCTTGCATATGAAAAATTCCATAACAATGAAATGACCGATTATATTCCTACGGATGAAGATCTCCAGACAGGGTTTGATGGAATCCCAAAATTTGAGGGCAATATGGCATAAAAAGATTTTAATTCAGTAATCCCTCCAAGTCCCGTAAATACAGGGGTTGGAGGGATTACGTTAACAAATTTTCAAAATTATACAAAAAATTTACAAAAATCTGTTGACATTTGCGGAAATAAATAGTAAGATATCATTCGTAGCGCGGTTGAGATACAGCACTACAAAATGCGGAAGTGTCGGAACTGGCAGACGAGCAAGACTAAGGATCTTGTGAGCAATGCGCTCGTGTGGGTTCAAGTCCCATCTTCCGCAGTACATGGAAAGCCTTGCAGATGCAGGGCTTTTTATTATTTAAGGTTTATTCAGTGGTATGTCTATACATCAACAATGTCATCAATGCGCAACTGTTGGAATAACATGTACAGGAAACATGGGCTAAGGATCTTGTGAGCAATGCGTTCGTGTGGGTTCAGGTCCCATCTTCCTCATTAAAGGTGAATAGCTGAAAGTCTTTGTTTATTAGGGCTTTTGGCTATTTTATTTTGCATAAAAACCAGGATATTTTGATTACACTTGATTACACTTTCTGTCACTGCTGAATTTGACTGCTTCGCAGGAGATATCGTTTTTTTCGTTCTCACAGCTTCGGAAGAAACAGAGTCTATCTTTATAAAATCTTGAAAATTAGCTGTTACCATAGCAGTATCAAGTCAGAAACCCGCCGTAAGCCGTGGGTTTTTGTCCGCCGCGCCACCCGCCTAATATCCATGTATGCATGGCGGCACTGATCGGTGGCCGCGGGAATCAAAAGGGAGATATAACTATGGAACAAACAAGTTACAAACCGGTTGACAGAGATGAGATGGAGGATGTTAAGATGCAGGAGTACGTAATAAGGACAAAACAAGTCTCTAAAAAGTTTAAAAATACCTATGCGGTGAAAGACCTGTCTATGTCTGTAAGAAAAAATACAGTATACGGATTATTAGGACCTAACGGTGCTGGTAAATCCACATTATTAAAAATGATTACAGGAATCATCAGACCGACTTCAGGTGAAATTTTATTCGAGCATCATCCGTGGACCAGAAAAGATTTGATGAATATAGGTTCATTAATCGAATCCCCGCCGCTGTATGAAAATTTAACGGCATTCGAAAACCTAAAAGTGCGGGCAACTCTTCTGGGGATTGGGGAAAATAAATGCGAAGAAGTCTTGCGGAAAATGGACTTACTGGATGCTGAAAATAAAAAGACATCCGATTTTTCTCTGGGAATGAAGCAAAGGCTGGGCATTGCATTGGCGCTGCTTAATCGCCCTAAGTTGTTGGTTCTCGATGAACCTGCGAACGGCTTAGACCCTTTTGGTATTGAAGAATTGAGGAAAATGATCCGGTCCTTTGCAGAATCCGGGATATCGGTAATTATATCCAGTCATATTTTAAGCGAAGTTGAACAAGTAGCCGACGACATAGGGATTCTGCACAATGGGGCGCTGCTGTATCAGGATAGAATTGATGCAAATGAAAATTTGGAGCAGTTATTTATGGATATCGTCAGAAGGGAGCGTGCAATTTAATGCTGGAAATATATTTGAAAGCGGAAAGCCTGAAATTCAAACGTTCCCTGTTTAGAAAACTCGTGTTAGTTATCCCCGCAGCTTTAGTTCTGATATCCATGATCTTTCTGTTTATTGGGATTGGTTTAGGCGGTTTTTCAAGCTCCATGGTCTGCAATTGGTGTATGCCGGTTGCTTCTCTCTCCATAGTGGTTTTATGCCACCTGGTTAATCATAAGGATCAAAAGCACAATTACCGTACTCTTTACAGCCTGCCCATTAACTTGAAGAAGACATTTATCTCAAAAACAATTATGACGGCGCTTAATCTTTTGGCTATCTCCTTGATTTTAGCTCTTATTACGATAATCACGGAGTGCATATTGTCAGGTGTTTCTGCTGCTATTGGACGTGCCGGATATTATATTTTGGGATACAGTTTATTGTGGATCACTTTATTATGGCAGATCCCTTTCTGTCTGTTTTTGGATCAAAAAGCGGGATTTGCCGGTTCTGTGATTCTGAACTTATTTGCCAGTGCGCTGGGGGGACTGTTCTTTTCCCTGACCCCTTTATTTTGGTGCTTCCCATACAGCTGGCCTGCCAGGTTTATGGTCACATTATTCGGAGTTCTGCCAAACGGATTATTAGCCGAATCCGATTCCAGACTGATGCTGAATCTGGGAGAAAGCTCGCTGCTGGTATTGATATCCCTGCTTGCCGTGTTCGTTCTTACAATCCTGTTTTCCCGCTGGTATAGAAAGCAGGTGCATCGCAGATGATGATAATTAGGGAGTTTCTTTCAAACTTTATAAAGATCAGGCGGACTCCGGTTCTTTTGCTGCATACCGTACTGCCCGTAGTGGTTACCGCATTATTTTTAGCCTATTATGCTTTTGCCGGGTACCATATCATTCCTGATGAGAGGTTATTTTTCGTTATTTTACAAATATGCTATCCGATATTTGTAAGTATTGCCGTGCCAATGCTCATTCAACTGGACAAGAATGTGAAAGGGATTCAGAATGCGCTTGGTTTAGTGGAATCCCGAAGAAGTGTATTTCTCGGAAAATTGTTCTTTCTTCTGTTTCTTTCAGCCATAAGTATGATACTATATGAACTGTGTTTCTTTGTTGGAGCTAACTGTTTCATGGAAAGCAGACGAACACACTTTAATTCATATCTTGTCATATTTTTTGTTTTTTTAATCAGTAACCTATTTCTATATATACTGCATATACTCCTTGCTTTCCGGTTTGGATCCAGTATTTCTGTCCTGGCAGGGATATGTGGCACAATTTCAGCCGGTTTCTTTGAAAATGCGATTGGTGATAAAATCTGGCCCTTCATTCCATGGGAATGGGGAGTACGGTTTCTGGAGAATTATTTTGACTTTTCAAGTGTGCCTGTTTTTCCGGGGATTATTTCTTTGCTGCTGATGTCCCCGGCTGTACTGGTCTTGTCTATACTATGGTTCTGCAGATGGGAAGGAAAAGTCTTACAAGAGTAAACAGGAGGATAAACGATGTCAAAACTTTTCGTTGTTGATGATGACCCGGATATGCTGGATCTGGTGCGTGCCGCCCTGGAAAAGGACGGGCACTGCGTAGATACCGAAGCAGATGCCGCCGCTGTGCACCCGGCCAGGTGCAGGCTGTACGATCTGCTTCTTCTCGATGTGATGATGCCCGGGGAAGATGGGTTTTCTCTCTGCGGCCGTATCCGCGCCGAAGTGGACTGCCCCATACTGTTTTTGACCGCCAGATCGGAAGACGCGGCCCTTGTACGGGGGTTTGGCCTGGGCGCTGACGATTATATTAAAAAGCCATTCAGCATTGCGGAGCTGCGTGCACGGGTAAACGCCCATCTGCGGAGGGAGGTGCGCCAGCCAACTCATACCCTGAGCCTGGGAGGTGTGCGTTTTGATATGCAGGCAAAGGAGGTCATTGCGGGCGGACATACGCTGTCTTTAACCAAAGGTGAATATTCCATCTGTGAGCACCTGGCACTGCATGCCGGGCAGGTGTTTACCAAAGAACAATTATACGAAGCGGTTTTTGGGTTTGACGCCGAGGGCGATTCTTCGGCCATCGCGCAGCACATCAGGAATATTCGTGTCAAGCTGAAATCCGAGGGGGTAAGCTCGATAGAAACGGTCTGGGGGGTGGGCTATAAATGGCGAAAAGACAACGTTGTGTAAGCCTTTCTTTTGTGCTTCTGCGATTTGCAGTCGTGATGTCCGGCTGCATGCTGTTATGCTGTATCGTATGGTTTACGACATTGGTGCGGCTTCAAAATAACGGTGTTGTTTACCGGGGAGTCGCTGCAGGCCAGCAGGTGGAGCAGATGCTGGAGAATGAGCCGGAGACCTTTGTTTCCCCCAGTGATGATTTTTTGGCAGAGTACGCTTTATTCGGCCCGGACGGAAAAGTGCTGGAAGCCAACGCGGAGGGGGCAAAGCTGAAAAAACTGGCTCAATGTCTCCGGGAGGCTGCCTGTGGAGAGAATGCCGCGCGGTACACCTATGCGGATGGAAGTACCGTAATCTTTCGCTGGCAATACAGGGCAGAGTTCGCCAATCCTGTGCTGCGCGGCATGCTGCCCCCCTTCGAATACCTGTGGCTGGCCACATTTGTCGCGGCACTGGCGCTCTGTCTTATGTTTAATACCCTGTGGCTCCGCGGCCACCTTGCCTCCAGGCTGAAGCTGTTCAGTGAGGTGAGCGGCAAAGTGGGTGCTCAGGAGCTTGATTTTACAATTCCCCAAGCGGGGATTCGGGAGTACGACCAGGCGTTAGCCGCCATGGATGATATGAGAGATGCATTGTACAAATCGCTGTCATCCCAGTGGGCCGCTCAGCAGGAGCGTGAGGCGGAAATAGCTGCACTTGCGCATGACTTAAAGACCCCGCTCACACTGACGGGAGGCAATGCCGAACTTCTTTTGGATGAAGAACTGCCTGAGCACAGCCGGAAATTAGTGGAAAAGATTACGGCCGCCAATAACAGGGCCAGGCAGTATGTCGCCAGCCTGCTGGAAACCGCAGCCGGTGCGGACGAGGCATTTGAAAGCAGAAGCCTGCCTGCCATGTTCGAGGAGCTCTGCCAGAGCACAAAGGGCATTGCGGAAGCCAAAGGAGTCTACCTGCAGGTTCAAAATGGTCTGGAGGGTACAGCGGGCATGCAGAAAGAACACTTACTCCGGGCCCTCGGAAATGTGGTGCAGAATGCCATCGAGCATACCCCGGAGGGCGGAACGGTGTATTTGCAGGGCGGCATGGGAGACGCAGGCTGGCAGATCATTGTGCGTGATGAGGGCCCCGGGTTCAGCAAGGCGGCATTACAACATGCGGCAGAGCGTCTGTGGCGCGGCGATGCTTCGCGCAGCACAGATGGACACAACGGACTTGGACTTTGGTTTGCAGCGGAAGTCGTAAAAACTCATGCAGGGCAGATGGAACTGTGTAATTGCAAAACCGGCGGCGTTGTTATCATCAAGTTTTGTTAAGCCTCCGGGCAGCATTCGAAATACAAAATTCTTTCCATTTAAGGAATTTTTAATAAACAGTACGCTATACTCTCCTTATCAACAATGAAAGGGAAGGAAAATTACATGATACAGAGGATATTG
This sequence comes from Eubacterium sp. BIOML-A2, assembly GCF_009680135.1. Classification (NCBI taxonomy): domain Bacteria; kingdom Bacillati; phylum Bacillota; class Clostridia; order Eubacteriales; family Eubacteriaceae; genus Eubacterium; species Eubacterium sp. BIOML-A2. Next base: position 2,240 of record NZ_WKZK01000094.1, on the reverse strand, counting down.
AGAAAGGATCTGAAGAGGAGAAAGAGCGTTAATATCATTCTTTTTCTGTTCATCATGATTGCGTCCATCTTTCTGTCAAGCAGCATCAACAATATTATGGTAGTGTCTTCTGCAGTGAACTACTATATGGATTATGCCAATGTACCCGATGTGAATTATATTATCTCGGGCACCCAGGAAAAGGAACAGATTGACAGCTGGATTGAGAAGGATGCCCCGGGCGTGAAAGAGTGGGGCTATAATACGGTTATCATGCTGAACGAAAAGGATATCCGGATTCAGACAGAGGGGAAGGATAAATCTTTTAACACGCATGGGGCCAGCATGTATCTGGGCACAAAGGATGCCGATTACTGCAAGGTATATGATACGTCCGGGAAGGATTTCAGCCTGGAAAAGGGAGAGATTGCGCTGGGGAAGGCAATGGCCGGTAAAAATAAGCTGGAGGAAGGCAGCAAGGTGAAACTCAGCGTGGGAGGTTCTGAGAAGCTGTTTACCGTTAAGCTGTTGATCAAGGATGCTGCTTTCGGGAGCGATATGGCCGGTATGAGCCGAATGATCGTCTGCCCTGCGGATTATGAATTCTTTTCGGAGAAAGAGGATGCTAATATCATTGGGCTGTATTACTTTAATGTGGAGGATGTGAACGGGTTCGTCAGCGGATTTGACGCGGAAGGTTTTGTGACTTCTATGAACTCGATTACAAAAAGTACTTATACGATGGCGTATTCTTTCGATATGATTATGGCGGGCCTGCTGATCCTGATCGGAATCTGCCTGATCCTGATAGCACTTTTGGTGCTCCGGTTCACACTGGTATTTACCATAGAAGAAGAGTACAGGGAGATCGGAATCATGAAAGCCATGGGACTCAGGAATTTTGCGATTAAAAAGCTTTACCTTATAAAATATATCCTGATCGTTGTTATTGGTGCTGCGGCAGGACTGGGAGCAAGTATTCCTGTCAGCAGAATGATGGTTGCATCCGTCAGCGGCAATATGATTATGGAAGATACCCGGGTCAATCTGTGGGTGAATGGTGTCTGTACGCTGCTGATTGTAATCCTGGTTATGTTTTTCTGCTACAGCTGTACGAGAAAGCTGAATAAAATCTCCGCAATCAGCGCCATACGCGGAGGCCAGAGCGGGGAACGCTATGGCAGGCGGGCGGGGCTTCGCCTGTACCGCAGAAAACGGATGCCGGTGGCGCTGTTTCTCGGAATCAATGACATGGCGAGCCATGTAAAGCGGTACCTTGTGCTAATTGTGACGTTTTGTCTGAGTTTTATACTGATCACCATACCTTTGAATACGCTGAACACGATGAAAAGCGATGAGATGGCCGGAAAATTCTGTATGGACCCGAAGAGCTCTGTTTATGTAGAAAAAATAGAAAACTACGGCGAAAATGTTTACAGAACCAGGGAAGATCTGGATGCCGGCATGAAGAGAGTCGAAACGGAACTGGCAGAAAAGGGATATGAGGCTGAGCTTACCGGAGTACCGATCTATTTCCTGCGCTATTCCTCAAGGGGAGAGACCGGTAAAAATAATATTATGACGGTGCAGATAGCCGGTCCGAACCAGGACTTTCTCTCCTACCAGGAAGGAGATGCGCCGCGTCTGTCCAATGAGGTTGCATTTTCAAGAAATATTATGGAGCAAAACGGATGGCAGATCGGCGACACGGTAGAAGTAGAGGCCGGCGGGGAGCAGAAGCAGCTTATCATAACAGGAACATATTCTGATTACATGCAGGTTGGCAAGAGTGCCAGAATGAATCCGAAACTGGTATTGAAAAATGAAACCATGTTTCACTATTGGAACATTATGGTGGATATGGAGACGGATCGGACGCAGGAAGAGCTTGTTACAGAGCTTAGCAGCTTGTTTCCGCACTATCAATGGACGACGGCCCAGGAGGTGGTGGACCGGAATGTGGGCGGTATCCAGGAATCTCTGAAGGATATGCTGGTTCCGATGACCGGAATGCTCTGCGCAGTGATTATGCTGATCACCCTGCTGATGGAACGGCTGTTTATAGTCCGCGAAAAGGGAGAGATCGCCATGATGAAGAGTATTGGATACCGCAGCGGGACGATCCGCCTGTGGCAGGTCATGCGTATGGTATGGGTGGCCCTTATTTCGATGATTGCAGCAGTCCCTCTGTCACTGGTATCCAACCGTTTCATGCTGAAGCCTATTTTTGCGATTATGGGTGCTGACGTGGAGATCCAGGT